>JAUSIH010000046.1 GCA_030648205.1 Dehalococcoidia bacterium
TGGAACGCGGCGATCATGTCCGTGTCGCCGCTCATGTGCGCGACGATGCGCAGCTCAATTTGGGAATAGTCGCCGGAGAGGAGTTGCCAGTCGGGCGCGCCCTCTACGACGAAGGCCTTGCGCACCTCTCGCCCCACCTCCGTGCGCACGGGGATGTTCTGCAGGTTGGGGTCCGAGCTGCTCAGTCGGCCCGTGGCCGCGATGGTCTGGCTGTAGCTGGTATGAACGCGCCCCGTGCGCGGGTTGACCAGGAGGGGCAGGGCGTCCACGTACGTGGACTTGAGCTTCTGGAACTGGCGGAAGTCCAGGATTTTGTCAATAACGGGATGCGCGCCGCGCAGGCCTTCCAGGATGGACGCCTCCGTGGAGTAGCCGGTCCGTGTTTTCTTGCCCTTGCCCAGCTTCATCTCGGCGAAGAGGACGTCCCCCAGTTGCTTGGGCGAGTTCAGGTTGAACTGGTGCCCAACCAGGTTATAGACATCGGTCTCCAGTTGCCGGACTTGCTGCTCCATGCCCGTCGCCATCTGGCCCAGCCGCGACTCGTCCAGCTTGACGCCCGCCCGCTCCATCCGGACCAGCACGGGCACCAGCGGCATCTCCACGTCGGCGAACAGGCCGTCCTGGCCTTCCCGTCGCAGTTCGTCCTCCAGCAGCGCCTTGAGGCGCAGCGTTATGTCCGCGTCCGCGCAGGCGTACGGGGCGGCCCGCTCGATGGGCACCTGCGCCATGGAAATCTGTTTGGCGCCGCTGCCGATAAGCTCGCTTATGCGGGTCATCTCGACGTTGAGCCTGTCGAACGCCATTGACTTCAGGTCCAGCGCCTTGTACCCCAGCAGGTACGCGGCGATCATCGTGTCGAAGGCCCACGGCGTGATGGGGACGCCGCAGTTCGCCAGCACCAGCATGTCGTAGTTGGCGTTGTGCGCCACCTTCGCCAGCGACGCGTCCGTCAGCAGCGGGCGCAGCGCCTGGAGCACTGCGTCACGCGGGAGCTGCTGGCCCTGCGCGTGCCCCACGGGAATGTACGCCGCGACGCCCTCCGCGGGGGACACGGAGACGCCCACAAGCTCGGCGAGCATGGCGTCCGTGCCCGTGGTCTCCGTGTCTATGGCGAAGGTGCGCGCCTCGCGCAGCTCCCGGACGAGCCGCTCCAGCTCCTCGGCGGAGGTGATGGTGCGGTACGCCGTCTCGCTGGCCACGCTATGGACGGCGGCCTCTCCGGACTGTGCTGTCGTGTCCTGGAACATGCCGAGCTGCTGCGGGCCTTGCCCCGGGCGGGCCGCGCCGGGCAGTCGCTTCAGCAGGCCGCTGAACTCCAGCTCCCTGAACAGATCCAAGAGCTTGCCCCTATCCGGGACCTGGACGCGGCACGCCTCCGCGTCCAGCTTCACGGGGACGTCTGTCACGATGGTGGTGAGCTTCTTGCCGCGCAGCAGGGTCTCCTTGTTGGCGAGCAGCTTCTCACGCAGCTTGGGCTTCAACTCGTCAATGCGCTGGTAGATGCCCTCAATGCTGCCGAACTGCTGGAGCAGCTCTGCCGCTCTCACTTCCCCTATATCGGGCACGCCGGGTATGTTGTCCGAGTCGTCTCCTTTGAGCGCCTTGAAGTCCGCGATCTGAGCGGGGGAGACGCCGTAGCTCTCCCGCACGCGGGACTCGTCGTAGGTGACCATCTTGCCGGTGTAGGGCGACCACATGGAGACGCGCGCGTGCGGCCCGACGAGCTGCGTGATGTCCGAGTCGCCCGTCAGGATGATCACATCCAGATTCTGCTCCACGGCCTGCCGGCTGAGCGCGCCCAGCACGTCGTCCGCCTCGAACCCCTCCGCTTCGAAGACGGGGACACCGAATGCCTCCACGATCTGCCGCACGCGCTGCATCTGCGCGCGTAGCTCGTCCGGCATGGGCGGCCTCTGGGCCTTGTACTCGGCGTAGAGGGCGTCGCGGAAGGTGGGCGTGGGAAGGTCGAACGCGATGGCCCAGTAGGCGGGGCGCACCTCCTCAAGGGCCTTGAGAAGGGTCTGCGTGAAGCCGTATGTGGCCCCCGTCGGCTCTCCGGTGCGTCGCACGGACAGCCCCTTGTCCTTCAGGGCGTGGTACGCGCGGTGCACCAGCGCGTGTCCGTCAATGAGCAGCACGACGGGCTGAGCCTTGGACGGGGCCGACTCTCTGGCTGCGGCTTCGGCTTCGGCTTTGTCGCCGGTGGAAGACATATCTGACCTCAATACGCTGTCGCCATTATAGCAGAGGGGCCCGTTGCCGCCGTCCCTCTTGACATGCCGTCCGCGCGGACGTAGTATATCGCTTACCGATATACATCGCTCAGCGAGGTATCAATGGGCATGAGTGAACGCGCCTACTGGGAGCTTTTGATCAAGCGGGGCCTGGGGCGGCTGCTGGTGCTGGCCCGCCTCCTGGAAAGCCCGGCGCACGGCTACGCCATCGCCCGTAGCCTGAAGGACATTTACCCCGGCTGCTGCGAACCGAGCGACGCCATGATTTACCCCACGCTGAAGCAGCTTTACGAGGGCGGCTACGTCGCCTGCGAGGCGCGCTCCACGGAGGGTGGCCGCCCTCAGAAGCTCTGAACGCTCACTCCGCGGGGCCGGGACGCCCTGCGCGAGGCCGTGGCAGCCTGGAAGGCTATCCTGCCAGACATACAGCGGACTCTCGAGACGGTCGAACGGACTCTCGATGCTGGCGAACCAACACGCAAACCGGTGGCCGCGTCCTTCCCGCAGGGGAAGGGCCGGGGATAGGAGGAGGCATGTCTGAGACGACAAATCCGCGGAGAGACGTGAAGGAGGTCGTTCGCGAGCGGTACGGCGCCCTGGCCCGTTCGGCGGCGAGGACCGGCGCCACCATCACGCTCACGCCGAAGGAGTCGCAAAGTTGCTGCGGCCCAGCGGCGGCCAAGGGCGACATGGTGCGCGTGAAGGGGCTGTACAGCCATGCGGAGACGGAGGGCCTGCCCGCCGGAGCGCTGGCCGCCTCCGCGGGCTGCGGCAACCCGCTGGCGCTCGCCGAGGTGAGGCCGGGCGAGACGGTGCTGGACCTCGGCTCCGGCGGCGGGATTGACTGCCTGCTGGCGGCGCGACGCGTCGGCCCGACGGGCAGGGTCATCGGCATTGACATGACGCCGGACATGATCGCGCTGGCGCGGCGTAACGCGGCGGAGGTGAAGGCCACCAACGTGGAGTTCAGGCTGGCGGAGATGGAGAAGATGCCCGTGGACAGCGCGTCCGTGGACCTCGTCATCTCCAACTGCGTTATCAACCTCTCGCCGGACAAGGACGCCGTCTTCGGGGAGGCGTATCGCGCGCTGAAGCCTGGCGGGCGAGTGCTCATTTCTGATATCGTAACCACCGGCGAGATTCCCGCCGAGGTCCGCGCCAGCCTCGACGAGTGGTCGCACTGCATCGCGGGCGCGCTGCCGAAGGACGATTATCTGGCGAAGATGCGCGCCGCCGGCTTCCGCGACGTGGTCGTTGTGGACGAAAAGTCGGTCTCCAACCTGACGGGCTGGCGGATGAATCTGGCGAGCATCAAGGTGCGGGCGGTCAAGGCCTGCGGCTAGTGTCTCGTCCCTGAAATCTGTGTACAAATTGTCATTGCGAGGACTCCGGCTTGCCGGAGGACGAAGCAATCTGGAGGGGGGTGTACTCCGCAACCAGATTGCCACGCCCCGATTTCGTCGGTGCTCGCAATGACATTAGCAACGAACTTCGGGGACGCCACACAGCGGGCTTGCCCGGAAAGCCGGTTGCTGCTACCGTGTGGCTGCCGGAACTCCAAGCCCTCCGCGCAGTCGCAGAGGGCGCATAAGGGGGTGTCATGCGTCCTCAGTTCGGCATCGTCTTTACGCCCGCACCTCACGCGGACCTTGTGCGCTGGGCCACGCTCGCCGAGGAGGGCGGCTTCGAGCGGCTGGGCATAGCGGACAGCCCGTCGCTGTACCGGGACGCGTACGCGCTGATGGCCGTCATCCTGGCCAAAACGACCCGCATCCACGTCGGGCCGCGCGTGACGAACCCCGTGCTCGTCCACCCCGGCGTCATGGCGAGCACGCTGGCCTCGCTGTCAGAGCTGTCTGGAGGCCGCGTGTACATGGGCATAGGCACGGGCCACAGCGCGCTCCTGAACGTGGGGTTGAAGCCCGCCAGCCTGGGCACGCTCCGGAGCTTTGTCCTGGCGGTGCGCTCGCTCCTGACCACGGGCGAGGCGGAATGGCAGGGCAAACATGCGCGGATGACCTGGCGGGCGGACCAGCCCGTGCCCATCTACGTGGCCGCGGGCGGGCCGAAGTCGCTGGAGATGGCGGGCGAGATCGGGGACGGGGTGATCATCGGCAACGGCATGACGCCTGAGGTCGTCGCGCACGACATGGCGTGCATCGAGCGCGGCGCGCGGACGTCGGGGCGCGCGCTGCGTGACCTGCACTTGCAGTGGCTGATGGCGGCGTGCGTCGCCGACGACCCGGAGCAGGCCGGCCGCGAGGCGCGGGCGCAGATGTGCTCCAACGCCCACAGCGTGTTCCAGCACGGGATCGAGGGACAGTTCGTGCCCGCGCCATTGAAAGAGCGCGTCCAGGCGCTCTCGGATGGGTACATGGTCACCGAGCACGCACGCCCGGGGGAGTCCGCGCACAACGCTCAGCTTGTGGACGAGCTGGGGCTGCGCGAGTACCTGATAGACCGGTTTGGAATCGTCGGCTCGCCGGAGCGGTGCGTGGAGCGCATCAAGGAGTTGCAGCACCGGGGAATCAACGCGTTCTGGATGAGCGTGCACACCACGGAGAAGGAGAGGGTTATCCGGCTTCTGTCGGAGAAGGTGCTGCCGCACTTCCTGTAGTCAGCAGTCCTGCCTGCATTGCTTCCGCCGCCACGGCAGGGGTGAACGTTCCAGGACCCTCACCCAGCTTTGCACAGAAAGTGCCGTCTGCACAAAAAGGCAGCAGGCTGAACAAAAAGTCCAGTCTTTCAAATCTTGCTAGGCCAAGTCTCGACAGCAAGTTTTGCTAGGCGATTCTGTCGCTCTTTAATTTCCTTAGCGCCCCAAGATGCGCATTGGGCTGCCTCAATCGTCAGGGTAAACGTAGAATCTTGAAGTACGGGTCCCTTTTCCTTGTACGGGCTATTCCCGATCATAGAGTTTTTCTTCGCTTGCAAAATGACCATATTCCCAAGCCGTTTGTAATAGGCGGCGGCGGTTTCACTATCAATATCCGGCCATTCGTTTCCAGGATGTTCAGGCAGAATATGTTCAAGGTTGATTGCCTGCTCCTCATCTTGCGGAACCCACTCTGGTTCGGGTTCCTTTTTCAGATATAGTTCCATCGCACGTAGGTAGTACCGCGCCAAGTAGACGTGGGACACTCTCGCTTCCGAAAAGGCAGTCTCAAAGAGCGCATCTGTAGGAACGACATCTGACATTTTAGCCGCCAGTTCCTTCGCCGTCTTGATTTTCCTGGTTCCAACATCTTGGGCGCGAAGCGCATAGTTCCGGTCAAGAAGTCCACCACGTCCACCAACAATCAAAAATCGTACTGACCAATAGACAAAGAGTCGGAACGCATCCTGTGCCTCTTTAATTGAGAAGTAGCGAGCGACAGCGAACATGAGTGGGCGAATCTGCTCTACGCGAAGGTCACGATTGATGGTAGAAATATGTTTCCGCGTTCTGGTTCCGTATTGGTTCCATTTGGTATGGTCAGAGTTGTACAACGCGGCGTAGTCATTTGCCGCCTCTGCAACCTCACTGAGAAAAGTAAGCGCGCGGCTCTGGCTATCCACTGTCTGCCGAACCTTGTCAAAGACCTCTTGGCCTCTAGTTGGACCAGTCTTGGTAATCATGAAATGATGCAAGAATATGACTGTAACATCATCTTGCCCTAGCGATTCAAGGACACCCACCATCTTTGCCCAATGCTGTTGAGCCTCATTTATGCGATCCCCTGCGTAACTCAACAGGTGGTTCTTCAGCAAGTCAGCTTGGGATGCTTTGAGACCACGGTCGTTGAGGGTTTCAAACATCATGAAAGCGTTCAAATGATCGGGTACACGGAGCACGATGACTTGCGCTCCGGTGCGCACGAACTTAACCCATTCGAGCAACCGCGTTGTTTTCGCGGAGGGAGTATAAGGGTCCAAAATTTTTTGAATGTGCTTGGCAGCTATTTCACTCGCCAACTTGATACGCTTGTGGGATTCCTTCATGGGGGCAACCCCTCGTACAGGGTCATCAGGATTCGCCAGAATGAAATTCGAGAAGAACTCGTTATCGTCAACGTTCAAGCGAAGCTTAGGGACAATTGCCGTAGTGTTGATGTCCGTTGTCTTCAGGAAGTCATTCTCAATTGATTGGGCACGGGCAGCATCCTTATTCCAGTGGAAGTAGTCCCGAATGGCTGCCAAGAGGATCGTAGATGTCGCAAGTCGTTGTTGACCATCCGAAACCTCTGGAACCTCTCCCGCTCCCTTAGTTAGAACGATGGTTCCGAGAAAATAGCTGGCCTTGTTGTTAGCTATCGCATTCGCAAAGTCTTGGAGAAGGTCAGTGACATGATCTTCCTCCCATGAGTACTCTCGCTGGTTCAACGGAACGGCAAGGCGGTTGTGGGCCAAGACCTCTCCAATCCCCTTATACTCAAATCCAATTTCTTCCGTCGTAATATGCATGGTGACCTACCTTCAGCGTTTTAGGAACGCGATGGGAAGGGGGGCTTCCTCTAATTCCCGCACAGCAGTGCGTCGCAGGCGTTCCCTAATCCACGTTGCTAAGGGTATTCTGGCGAGAGCAGCAGCCTTCTTGAACGCTTGCCTTTCGGCCTCCTCGAGTCTTATCTAAAGCACTTTGTCGAGGGTTGTCGATTTTGGCGGCCTGCCAACTCGTTTGTTCATTGTCCTGTTTGTACTACTAAAAACATTACATGTCAAGCGCAACTATTGAGATATGTGGTTTTTTGTCCGTACAATAAGTCCATCAGAAGAAAGCGGCTCGATGGGGAGGAGCGACCATTCAACGAGATTAAAGGCTTGGTCAAGAGTCAGCTCCCTATTTTCCAGAATGGGGCTGTAGACGGGTATTAGGGCTAACCTCTCCTCAAATTAGGACACGACCTATTTTTGTGCAAAGCTGATACTCCCAGACCCCCGCCAGAGAGGGGCGAAGCCCTCTCTGGACTCCCTCGCGCCAAGGTACCCCGTGACGAAACACTACGAACGCCCTATCCGGTGAACAAGATGCGCTGGCAGTTGGGGCACTGGACGATCTCGTCGCCGCGGGCGGCCCTGCGGTAGTCGCTCTCCGGCAGCGAGATGCGGCAGCCCATGCACATGCGGGAGGCGATGCGCGCCACGGCCAGGCCTTGCCGCAGGGGGCGCACACGCTCGTACAGGGCCAGGGCGGGCGCCGGCGGTTGGGCCGCGGCGGCCTTGCGGCGGGAGGTCAGCCCGGCTATCTCCGTCTGGAGCCGCGCCTGCTCTGTCCTGAGGCCGTCCTGTTCCACACGCCTCGCGTGCTCCGCGGCCTCCATCTCGGCGGCCCGCGACTTCACGGCTCCCTGGGCCTGCTCGACGGTGTCCATGAGGGCGAGCAGCTTCCCGTCGGTTCCGCTCCGCTTGGCCTTGAGACGCTCCAGTTCTTCCTCCATGTTCATCAACTCTTTGGGGCTTTTCACTGAGCCGCCGTAGAGCTTCTTATCAAGCGTCCTGACCTTCTCGTCGGCGTCCTGGATGTCGGCCTCCACGCTGCGCTGCTCGCGTTGAAGGCGAGTCTGCTCCTCTTTGGCTGTGGCCAAAGCCTGGCGGGCGGCGCGCAGCGCCTCCGTTTCGCCCATCCGGGCCTCGACGGCGACGAGCGCCGCCTTCTCTCTGTCCAGCGCCAGGTCTATTTCCTGGAGCTGATAAAGCTGCTCCGCAACGGTCATGAGTCCATTCCTTTGTGCAGACGTAATCCAGGCGGCCCGACGTCCTATGTGCGGGCGGCCCGGGCGGTGGCCCTGGGCGGCTCCTTGATGTAGGGCAGCACCTTCTCCCCGATGCCCTTGATGAAGCCCAGCGGGTCATGGGAGTAGATGCCAAAGTGGATCTTCTTGACGCCCATGTTGACCAGGCCCTGTATCTTCTCGATGAAGTACTCGGGCGGGCCGATGATGGTGAAGCGGTCGGCCAGATAGTCGCGCAGGCCCAACTCGTCCACCAGTTCCGCGTTGCGCCTGTTGGCGCCCAGGCTCTCGTGTTCATGGAAGACGTACTGCTGCTGGAGCTTGAGGATGCGCGGCTTCACCTCCTCCGGGATCATCTTGTTCTCCAGAGTGAAGCGGAAGGCGTGATTGGCGCTGGCGGCGAGGGTCATGCGGGACTCCAGCAGGCCGTCCTCGCGCCGATTGCACAGGTTCGCCTTGACGAACCACCAGATGTCCAGGTCCTCCAGCTTGCGCCCGGCCTCCTCCGCGCCCTCCCGGATATGCCGCAGGGAGTCGGCGACGACCTCCGGCAGAATGCCCGTGCCCACCGCCACGCCGTCGGCGATGCGTCCGGCCAGGCGGAGCGCCTTCGGCCCCTCGCCGGTGACGTGGATGGGCACCGGGCGCTTGGCCCACGTGAGGCGGCATGTCCGGCCCTGCCACGTGCCCTCGCCCTTGCGGTAGAGGTCCTGCATGCAGCGCACGTACTCTTCCAGGACGGCCAGAGTGGAGCCTTTGTACCCCAGGTTATACACGGCGCTGTCGCCCGTGGAGATGGCGAAGTAGGCCCGCCCGCCGGACAGCTCGTCAATGCTCGCCATGCCGCTGGCGGACACGGCGGGGTGCCGGGTCAGCGGGTTGCTGACGAGCGGCCCGATGAGCACCTTCTTTGTGTTGACCGCCATGAGGGTCAGGGCCACGTACAGTTCCCGCGCCAGGGACTGGCTGTCCGCCGCGCCCACGCGGGTGAAGCCGTTGGCCTCCGCCAACTGGGCGCGCTGGATGATGATGTCGGGGCTTTGGACGCTGACGCCGTGGGCCATGCAACCGAGCTGGACTGCTGGCATGATGTTCCTCCTTCACACAGTCGTTAGGACCGCAGGCGGGGGTCGAGAATATCCCGCAGCCCGTCGCCCAGCATATTGAAGGCGAAAACCGTCAGGCTGATGGCTATGCCGGGGAAGATGGCGAGCCAGGGGGCCTGAGTCACGAACTGGCCTCCCTCGCCGGCCAGCATGCTGCCCCAACTGGGGGCCGGAGGCGGAATACCCAGGCCCAGGACGCTCAACGACGCCTCCACCAGGATGGCGTGGGGGAGCTCGACGCTGGCGATGACGATGAATGGGGCCAGGGTCTGCGGCAGCACGTGGCGGAAGACGATGCGCCAGTCGTCGGCGCCGATGGCCCGTGCAGCGTCCACAAAGGCCAGGCTGCGTACGGCGATGGTGGCGGCGCGGGCCACGCGCGCTGTGCGCGGTGTCTGCACAATGGCGATGGCGAGGATGATGTTCTCAACGCTGGGGCCCAGGGCCGCCACCAGCATGAGGCCCAGGATGAGGGTGGGGAACGCCATCAGCGCGTCCATGATCCGTTGGATGGCCACGTCTAGCTTTCCGCCGAAGTAGCCGCTGAGGATGCCGATGATCCCTCCCGCCGTCTGTCCCAGCGCCACCGCCAGAATGCCCACGTACAGAGATATGCGCGTGCCGTAAATGACGCGGCTCATGACATCGCGTCCCAGGTGGTCGGTGCCCCAGTAGTAGGTCAGGCCGGGAGGGACGAGGCGGGCATCGTAGTGGAGAGCCAGCGGGTTGTAGGGGGAGATGAGCGAGGCGAAGATGGCGGTCAGCCCCAGCACGACGACGATGGCCGCGCCCGCGGCGGCCAGAGGTTTCGTCCGGGCGAACCGCCGCGCGAAGGCCGCGGCCTGCCCGGCGCGGGACGGCCTGTAGGCGGGGCTGGCTTGTGTTGTGAATGCCTCTTGCGCTGGCATACGTCACTCCGCTAGCGCAGGTGGACGCGCGGGTCTATGTAGCCGTACAGGATGTCCACGGCCAGGTTTATCACGATGATGATGGCGGCGAACACGACGATGATGTTTTGGACCAGCGGAAAGTCCTTGGCGGAGATGGCCTGGACAAGCGCCCGGCCAATCCCCGGCACGGAGAATATCTGCTCCATGATGACCGTGCCCCCGAGCAGCACGGCGTATTGGAGGCCTACGACGGTGACCACGGGCAGCAGCGCGTTGCGGATGGCGTGCCGCGCCACCACCAATGTCTCGGGCAGGCCCTTGGCCCAGGCGGTGCGCACGTAGTCCTGCCGGAGCACCTCCAGCATCTGGGAGCGGGTCATGCGGCTGACGGTGGCGGTGAAGTAGTAGGCCAGCGCCAGCACGGGCCAGATGACTTGCTGGGCGTTGGTCAGCGGGTCCTGGACCAGATCGGCGTAGGCCAGGGGAGGAAGCCAGTGGAACCCGATGGACAGGACCAGGATGACGAGCGTGCCAGACCAGAAGGTGGGCATGGCCAGTCCGCCGATGCTGATGATCCGCGCGAGATAGTCAATCCACGTGTCCTGCCGGATGGCCGATATCACGCCCAGGGGAACGGCGACCAGGATAGCTATCAGCATGGTGAAAGTGGCCAGCTCAATAGTCACGGGCAGGCGTTGGGTGATTTCCTCCAGCACAGGCGTGTTGAAACGCAGTGACGTGCCCCAGTCCAGACGCACAAGCCCCCACACCCAGTCGAAGTATTGCTTGGGCAGAGGGTCGTTCAGGCCGAGCTGTTTCCGGAGGGCGTCAATCTGCTCCTGCGGAACGGAGGCCGGGTTGTCGCTCAGGCCGGCCAGGACGATGCGCGCCACGTCTCCGGGCAGGACGCGCATGACCGCGAAGATGATGAGGGAGACCAGGACGAGGGTCAAAACTCCGCTCAGGAGGCGTGTAATAACGTATCTATGCATGGACTAATCACCATCGGACCGCACGTGGAGAGGGGAGGTCAGAACCTCTCGTCCCCGTGTGCTTTTGTCCAGCAGCCTGTAACGGGCCGGACGGCGTGAGGCTGGAGCTGGCCTGCGCGCGATGTCCTGCACAGGCCAGTTCCAGAAGCATCTTACTTGGCAATCCAGAGGGTATCGTGCTGGAGGTTGTTATAGATGCTGGTCAGCGGCTGGTAGCCCTGGACGCTTGTCCGCAGAGCGCCCTGGTACGAGCCCCAGGCCAGCACGTTGTTGTACCCGTTGTTGATGAGGAAGTCCTGGATCTCCTTGAGCTTCTTGGAACGGGCCGCGAAGTCCAGCGCCAGAGCGGCCTGTTCGTTGATCATCTGGTCCAGCTTGGGGTCGTTGGTGGCCGTCGTGTTCTCCGACGGGTCGCCCGTGGAGAAATAGCTACCCAGGATGACGGACGGGTCCTTCGGGAAGGGGACCTGCCGCATCACCTGGCCCTGGAACTTGCGGTTGAACGCGGCGTCCAGGAACGTGGCGTCGTCCATCGTCTTGAGTTCGATCTTGACGCCGATCTTAGCCAACTGGTCCTGGACGAAGAGGGCGCTGTCGCGGTAGCCAGGTCCCGGCCTGTAGATGATGCTGAACGAAAGGTTGGACTGGCCCTCCTGGGCCAGGAGCTTCTTGGCCTCGTCTATGTCCTGCGCCTTGTCCTTGCGGTAGCCCGCGAACTTGCTCAGCTCGTCCACCGTGTAGCCGCCCAGGTCGGGCGGAATCGCCCCGACAGCCTGACCGGACCCGGCCAGGACGAGCTGGTTGAAGACGTTGCGGTCAACGGCCATATACAGGGCCTTGCGCACGTTCACGTTATTGAACGGCGCAACCTGAGCGTTCACCGAGAAGAACTCATAGTTCTGGTTGAGGTAGCGGAACGCGCGGGTGCCGGACGTTTTGTTCAGTTCATCCTGGTCCGTCAGGTTCATATAGACCGGGGCTGCGATATCCGCCTGGCCGGTCTTCATTGCCGCTTTGCCGGACGCCCGGTCGGGAACGATGTAGTAGGTGACGCCGTCCACGTAGGGCTTGCCCGGCATGTAGTAGTCCGGGTTGCGCACCCACTCCATGCTCACGTCAGTCCGGTAGGACTTGAACTTGAACGGGCCGGTGCCCACCACGTTCGTCCGGAAGTCCTTTTTCGCCTCCATAATCTGGCGGGGCGAGATGAAGGCGCGGCCTCCCGCCAGAGCCGACAGGATGGACGGGTCAATCTGCTTCAGCGTCATGACCACGGTGCTGTCGTCGGGCGCCTGAATGCTCTTGACCGAGCCCTTGAGTTGCGTGGACAGTGACGGGGACTTGTCCTGCAAGAGCGTGAGGCCGTAGGCGGCGTCCTGCGCCGTAAATGGCATGCCGTCATGCCATTTGACGCCCTTGCGTATCTTGAACGTATAGACCGTTCCGTTTTGGCTAATCGTCCAGCCTTCGGCCAGGTCGCCTATGAGTTCGCCGGCCTTGTCAGGGTTTTCCCGCACCATTGTGCCGTATCCCAGCGACATGGGCGCGATCGCGGTCATGGACCGGACCATGTAAGGCTCCCATCTTTCAGGGGTGGCCCAGATGAGGGCCTTCAGCGTCCCGCCGCGCTGTATGCCGGTCGTCGCCGTCGGTATTGGGGTTGGCACGGCGGTCGGCGTGGGCGCGCCGACGGCGGGCCGCGGGGTCGCGGTCGCGGCGGCAGGCGGTGGAGTGGCGGGCGCCGCGGTGGGCTGCGCTGCGGGAGGAGGCGGCGCGGGCTGCGCGGCGGGGGCGCAACTCGCGGCGAGGAGGGCCACCGCCATTGTGGCCGGGAGCGCCCATCCCATTCGATGTTTGAGACCGCTGCGGGTGGTCCTGTTTACGAGTTCCATTGCGTTCCTTTCATGCCCTCAACCAGGTGCGAGGCCAGGGGGCCTTCAACTAAATGAACAGAGAAGGGTCTGTAAGAAAGGCCCTGGGCCGCTCCTAACGTCTCGCTTACGTTATTTTCGTCGGCTTGTCCACGGTGTGCAGCTTGCGCTCCGGCTCGTTGCCGAAGATAAGGACGTTGGACACCTGCGGAGAGCCGCCCAGGGTGTGGGCGAGTCCACGGGTCACGTTCTTCAGTTGCCGGGGGCCGCACTTGCCTTGGAGCTGCTTGTAAATCTCGTAGGTCGTGCGCAGGCCCGTGGCGCCGATGGGGTGGCCGAAGGACTTGAGGCCGCCATCGGTGTTAATCGGCAGCTCGCCCTCCAGGGTGAACGTGCCCGCCCTGACGTCCTCAGGCGCCTTGCCCCGCGGGGAAAAGCCCAGGTCCTCGTAGATGATCATTTCGGTGATAGTGAAGCAGTCGTGGACGCTGGCCAGGCTCAGCTCCTTGCGTGGGTTCTTGATGCCCGCCTGTTCGAAGGCCTGCTTGCCGGATTCCACGGTGGCGCGGACGCTCAGGTAGTCGAACCCGGGGCGCTGCATGGGCAGCATGGCGTCGGCGGAGGCCCCGATGCCCTTGATGTAGACAGGGTCGGCGCGGAAGTTCTTGGCCAGGTCCGCGCGACAGACGATGGCGGCGGCGGCGCCGTCGGTCACGCCGCAGCAGTCGAAGAGGCCCAGGGGCCAGGAGATGATGGGCGCGTTCATGACCTGCTCCTCGGTCACCTCGCGCCGCAGGTGCGCCTTGGGGTGCATGGCGCCGTTGTGGTGGTTCTTGACGGATATCTTCGCCAGGATGCGCTTGCCCTCCTCGCCGCTCAGACCGTAGTGATGGAAGTAGCGGGTGGCGAGCATGGAGAAGTAGCCGGGCGCCGTCTGGCGGGCCTGATAGACGGGGTGGGTGCCCCGGCCGACGCCCAGGCCCCCGAAGCCGGTGTCCTTCAGCTTCTCGAAGCCCAGGGCGAGCACTACGTCATAGGCCCCCGCGGCCACGGCGTAGGCGGCGGCGCGCAGGGCTTCATGCCCCGTGGAGCACCAGTTCTCCACGCGGGTGATGGGGATGTTCGACAGCTTCAGCGGATCGGCGAGGAGCACGCCTGCCTCACCGCTGCGCAGCGTGCCGACCCAGGCGGCCTGGATATCGCCGGGGTCTATGCCCGCGTCCTCGTAGGCCTCGTAGGCCGCCTCCACTATCATGTCCTCGGGGCTCTTGTCCCAGAGCTCGCCGAAGGTCGTGCAGCCCATTCCTATGATGGCGACCTTGTCCTTGATGCTCTCCATGGTTACTTTCCTCCCTCTCGCTGGGGGCGGCACTTCCAGAAGTAATTGTGGAATCCAGCGGCCTCATGCATCCGTCGGAAAGTGAACTCCACCGGCTGGCCGATCTTGACCTCCTTGGGGTCCCCGTCGGTCATCTGGCAGTAGATGCGGCAAGCGCCGACTTCGGACTCCAGGACGGTCTCGATAACAGGCGGGTCCATGCCTCCGGCCAGGTTGTCCAGAGTGTAGTTAAAGATGGTGGCGCTCTTGTCCGAGAGGCGGACGGTTTCGTAATCGTCCTTTGAGCGGCAGGTGTAGCAGACGCGTTGGATGGGGAAGTGGTGCGTGCCGCACTTGCGGCAGCGGCTGCCGCGCATGCTTATCCAGGAAAGGCGGTCGCGGTACTCGACGGTGGCGCCGGCGAAGGCGGCGATACGCAGAGGAGGCTCCGGCTGCAGCTCGGCGATGCCCCGGAACGCCAGGTAGCGTTCGTAGGTGGGCATGGTCCTCTTGACCGCCAGGCTGTCCTTGACGCCGCGCACCCTTTTTTGGACGCTTGCGATGCCGTCCGTCGCGGTCAGAAGGAACGCGTCCGAGCCGTCGCCGTAGCTGGCGGCCAGGATGCGTGCCCCCGGCTTGGTCTCCTGAAGGGCGTCCACCAGCACCAGGAGGGCATGGGCGGCGCCCGAGTTGCCGACCACGTCGATAAGCGTTGGGTGAAGCTGTGTCTTGGGGTCCAATCCCAGTTCGCGTGCAACGCCCTGGACGCTGCGGCTGTCCGGGCTGTACAGGGCCGCCCGCGTGATTGCCTTGGGGTCCTGTTTGCTCTGCTTCAAAAGGGTGCGCGCGGCGCCCACCATGCTCTGGGTGTACCCGTACGTGACGGCAAAGCGGTCTTCCCATGACTTCACGTACGTGTCGGTGTCCGTCCGCCAGACATCCAGAATCTCGTCGGCCAGAGAGACCGCGCCGTCAATGCGGACCGCGCCGTCGTTCGCGGAGACCAGGACCGCGGCGGCGGCGTCGCCGAATAGCTGCTCAAGGTCGGTCTTCGGATAGCCCATGCGGCTGTCAGAGGCCACTACCAGCACGTTCGTGAGCGCTCCCGCCTTGACCGCGTCCATGGCCGCGAGCAGGGCGGATGTCCCGGCGCGGAGGCTGTGGCCGAAGTCCGCCGTGCGGACGGTCTTCGGCAAGTCCAGAGCCATGGCAATCAGGGCGGCGGACTGCTTCTCTTTGTACGAGGGTGTGGTGCTTGCGAAGAAGACGCCGTCCACCTCCTCGCGGGGGATGCCGCGCAGGCAGTCCGTGGCGGCTTCCACAGCCATGGTGAGAGTGTCTTCGTCGTAGTTAGCGACGCTGCGTTCCCCGCCGAGGGAGCCGCGGCCCCAGGCCTTGGCGATCATATCTCGGGGCATGCGAAGGGTGGGGATGTAGGCCCCGAAGGACCGGAGACCAGCCATCACAAGTCCTCCTGGATATAGAATCTGGTTGGCTATAGGCCATGATACACGCCGCAGGAGGGCGAGACAAGGGCCGCGCATGGTGGCCGCGAACCCCGCCTTGCGGGGCGGGCTACCTGGCGACCGCGGGGTTCTTGACGCGCTGGATGACCTTGCCCATGGCCTCCAGGAACTGGGGACGCCGCGCCACGGCCACCGGGCAGCGGAAGAACATCTGGGTGGCGCCCGCCTTGATGCCGCGCTGTATCTGCTCGACGCACTGGTCCGGCGCGCCGGCCACGGCGAAACGGTTTGCGAGCCACTCCTTCATGCCGGACTGCTCCACCAGCATGGCGTTGTTGTCCACGCCGGCGCTGATGATATTGTGCTCGTGGGCGGCGTACGCGCTCTGTATCTTCGTGATGGCCGCGTGGAATTCCTTCGGCACGAACTTGCCCTCCAGGGTGAAGCGGAACCCGTGGTTGACGCTTGAGCAGAGGGAGGCGCGGATTTCGTTGACGGCGGCCTCGCGGCTCTCATGCACGTTGCCTTTGACCAGCCACCAGATGTCCACGTCCTCTATCCGGCGACCCGCCTCTTTCGCGCCCGCCGCCACCTGCTCACGGAAGTGATGGACCACCTCCGGCGTGATGCCCGCGCCGATGACGACGCCGTCGGCAATCTTGCCGGCGAGCCGCGCCGTCTTGGGGCCGTCCGCCGCCAGGTAGATGGGCATTTGCTCCTTGGACCAGGCGACGCGGCCCGTGCTGCTCTGCCATTCGACCGCTTCGCCGCGGAAGAGGGCGCGCAGGGCGTGCACGTAGCGCTCCATGTCGGCCAGGCTCGCGGGGCGCATCTTGAGGTTCTGCAGGGCGCTGTCGCCGGAGCCGAAGCCGAGCGCGACGCGGTTCCCGAACATACGCCGCAGGGTGCCCACGGCGCTGACGGTCACCGCGGGGTGCCGCGTCCACGGGTTGGTGACCCAGGGCGCGACCATCTTGCCCTTGGTGTTCAAAAGGCAGTGGGTCATGAGGACGTACAGCTCGCCGTAGACGGACTGCGAGTCCGGCACGCCAACGAAGTCGAAGGGCTGCTGGTCAATGATGCGGACGGTGTGGACGTAGTCCTCCGGTGTGTCCCCCCAGGAGATGATGCCGAACTTCGCGTTTGCCACGATGTCCTCCTTGGTGAATGCAGGTTTCGTGTCTCGGTGTGCGGGCCCGGCCCAGTGTCGCCGAACTGCCTGGCCGCGTCAAGGGCGGGACCGCGAAGACGGGGCCGCCGTAGTTGCGCGAGGGCAACCGTTCAGCCGCAATCTGCACTCTCCGGAGAAGTCGTGTGGGGAAGACGCTCGCGCCGGCATTAACGCCAAGCCAGTCTGAGGCCTGGGCTGTCTTGCGCGCAGCGGCCTCCACCACTCCGCGCATGGTGTCCTCCTATCCAAGACGATGCGGTGTTGCGTCCCAGGCTGCCGTGATGGACATCCTTTGTTTAATTCCCCCAGCTCGGATTGTTGTCTTCCTTGGGATTATTGGTGAGGCGTGTCTGGGCGGAACCGTCGGCGTTCATGACGTAAATCTCGTAGTTCCCGTCCCGAATGGAAGTGAAGACAATCTTGCTCCCGTCCGGGGACCAGGCACAGTAGTCGTCCCGGTTGAAGTTGGGCATGAGTGTGGTCTGGCCAGTGCCGTCTGCGTTCATGACGCTAACCCCCTCGTTGTTAATGAAGGCAATCTTCCTGCCATCGGGCGACCAGGAGGGCCACGAAGACCCGCTGCGAGTCTGGGTGAGGGCGGTCTGGCTGGAGCCGTCGGCGTTCATGACGTAAATCTGGGCGTTCCCGCCCCGATCGGAGGTGAAGGCGATTTTGCTCCCGTCCGGGGACCAGGCCGCTTTGTAGTCATTGGCGCTATTGAAGGTGAGCCTAGTTTGGTTGGAGCCGTCGGCGTTCATCACGTATATCTCGTTGTTGCCGTCACGGTTGGACTGGAAGGCGATCTTGCTGCCGTTGGGCGACCAGGCTGGGTTGTTGTCATTGGCGCTATTGAAGGTGAGCCTAGTTTGGTTGGAGCCATCGGCGTTCATCACGTACATCTCGTAGTTGCCTTCACGGTTGGACGCAAACAGAATGCGGCCAGCCAGAGGTGCGGGCGTTGGGGTGGGAGTAACCGTTGGCGTTGGTGTGGTGGTCGGTGTGGGCGTCATGGTCGGCGTTGGCGTGACCGTGGGCGTAGCCGTAGGCGTCCACGTTGGCGTCACCGTCGGCGTATAGGTCGGCGTCGGCGTGGGTGTCGGGGTAGGGGTAAGTGTGGCCGTCGCCGTGGGCGTCAAAGTCGGCGTTGGGGTATAGGTTGGCGTGGGTGTAATGGTCGGGGTTGGCGTGGGCGTAATGGTAGGCGTTGGTGTTGGAGTATAAGTTGGCGTGGACGTGATGGTTGGAGTAGGCGTCCACGTGGGCGTAACCGTGGGCGTGGACGTTGGCGTCGCTGTCGCCGGCGTAGGGGGTATCGGCGTCGCTGTGGGTGCAGGCGTGTGTGTGGCTGTGGGCGCTTGTGTTGGCGTGGGCGGAGGCATTAGCGTAAAAGTGGAACTGGGTGTAACGGTGGGCACTGGCGTCACCGCAGGAGAGAACCGAGATGTCAATACTATCCCGATCAGAGCTACAATGATGCCTACTCCCGCCCAACCTTTCCAACCCAACCAATTGGACAACTGGGACCAGATGCTTTACCTCAAAAGACTGGAGACAGCGTTGTAATTAGACACCCGGTTAACCCACAACGAGCGCGAAGTTATTGTGACCTACAAACCTGCGGGGCATTCCATCTTCCCGCCAATTTATCGCCAATGGCCGCTCCATGCTCCCGGTCGCATTACGCCGGCAATCGTTCAGCCGCAATACACAGCCACCTTGAAGGTTCCGCTCGTGCTGTCATTCAGCGCATCCCGTTATGGCGAGCCAACTACCTTCGGGGAGTATATCAGGAAGGCGAGGCTGGAGATAAGCTCTCCGCAGCTTTATCACCCCATCCCTCGTGGCCTGCACTGCAGCGCCTCCGCCAGGCCTGCCGTGATCCTTCCGGTACCGGAAGGACGAACGATGCGCGGCCTGGATTGCCTCCGCGCCGGACAGGTCGGCGATTGGGATGGTTGTACGAGTGTGGGTTGATAGATTGATCCAGATCTCGTGGTCGCCTTTCGCTTTGCGGTCAAGCTCGCACCCCAGCCCTCGCAACCTCCGCGTAAGCTCTCGGTAGTTCACGCCGCGACAAGCACCTCGCTCGGGATGCCTTTACCGCCCACGTCAACAGACGTGTCTTCAATCTCCCTGGGAAGGGGGTCCCCTTTGGACTTGTACGACTCGATGAAGGCCGTAGCCACGCTTTGCAAGTTGCCCAGAGCGTCGGCGGCGGTATCCCCCCACGCGCGGCAGCCGGGGAGTAGGGGGACTTCAGCCAGGTATTTGCCCTCGGTCTCCCTGGTAGGTTCGTGCATTATGATGGGCAATTTGTACAGCTTCATACTGGTCTCACGCCTCTACAGCAACATACTCAGCCCTGGTGCGTGGCTCGGGTACGGGTAGCTTGTCCTCGATAAGACTTTGCACATGGAACTCAATGGCTTCACGCATGTTTCGTAGCACTTCTTTCGGCGTGTCCCCAACCGCCACGCATCCAGGGATATCCGGCGAGTAGGCAGAGTAGTTTCCGTCTGCCTTCTCAGCAACAATCAAATACCGACGTGTCATTTCTTGTACCCCCTTATCTGCGCCTGTTTGAATATGCTGTGGAGGGTCCCCGACGCCAAGTCCTTGCCCAGGCTCCCTGGAACGGTAACAAGGCCGGGTATAACAGGGTGTTTGTATTGCCGGTGGCTGCCTCTGGTCCGAGCTAGTACCTACTTGCGAAAAAGGGCGGTATCATCAACCGCTCGTGGTGAGCTTGTCGAACCATGAGCGGCTCGCCCTTCGACAAGCTCAGGGTGAGCGGGGCTGGGTTCGGCTGTGTGTACGCTGATTTCTGCAACTAAGTACTAGATACCAGCCATCGGCCTCCAGCATAGCTATGACCTCGCGCACTTTCATTATAGCTTACGAACCATCAGTCTATTCACCCCATCCCTCTCGGCCTGTACTGCAGCGCCTCCGCCACGTGGACGACACCAATCGCCTCCGCGCCGGAGAGGTCGGCTATCGTCCGCGCCAGCTTAAGGATGCGGTGGAAGGCCCGCGCCGACAGGTGCAGTTGCTTCATGGCCGCCTGCAGCAGTCCCTTGGTCGGCGTGTCCATCTGGCAGTGCTGGCGCACCTCCATCGCCGTCATATCCGCGTTCGCCAGGACGCTCCGCGAGGTGGAGTAGCGCCGCCTCTGGACCTCCCGCGCCGCCTCGACCCGCGCCCGCACCGTCGCCGAGCCTTCGCCGGAGCGGTCGTCCACCAGCTTCTCGTACTCGACGCGCGGCACCTCGACGAACATGTCTATGCGGTCGAGGAGCGGCCCGCTGATGCGCTTCTGGTAGCGCGAGACCAGGCTGGCGGCGCAGGTGCAGGGCTTGAGGGGGTCGCCGTAGTAGCCGCAGGGGCAGGGGTTCATCGCCGCCACCAGCATGAAGCTCGCGGGGAACGTGACCGTGCCCTGGGCGCGGCTGATGGTCACCACGCGGTCCTCCATCGGCTGGCGCAGCACCTCCAGCACGTTGTGCCCGAACTCCGGCAGCTCGTCCAAGAACAGCACGCCGCGATGGGCCAGGCTGATCTCACCCGGATGGGGCTGCCGTCCGCCGCCGACGAGTCCCGCGTGCGAGATGGTGTAGTGCGGCGAGCGGAAGGGGCGCTGCGTCACGAGGGGCGTGTCCGAGGGCAGAAGGCCGCTGACGCTGTAAATTTTGGTGACCTCCAGCGCCTCGTCCATCGTCATCTTGGGCAGGACGGCGGCAAGGGCGCGCGCAAGGAGGGTCTTGCCACTGCCCGGCGGGCCGCTCATCAGGAGGTTGTGCCCGCCCGCCGCCGCGATCTCCAGCGCCCGCTTGGCGTGCTCCTGCCCCTTGATGTGCGCCAGGTCCGCTCCGCTCGGCCCGTCGTCCACGGCTGGCGGCGGTCCTTCCGCGGAAGAATAGGGCGCGATGGACGCCTCTCCCCGAAGGTGCGCCACCAACTCGGTCAGCGCGCCCACGGGCAGAATTGTCAGGTGGTCCACCAGAGATGCCTCTCTGGCGTCGGATGCGGGGGCGTACACGGTTCGGATGCCCTGCTGGCGGGCCAGCGCCACCATAGGCAGAATGCCTTGTGTATGACGCACGCCGCCGTCCAGCGACAGCTCACCCAGGAACAGCGTCTCCGTCGCGTCGAACGCCACCTGCCCGGAGCTGAGCAGAATGCCGATGGCGATTGGCAGGTCATAGGCGGGGCCTTCCTTCTTGAGGTCGGCGGGGGCCAGGTTGACCGTGATGCGCTTGAGGGGGAACTCGCAGCCGGAGTTGCGGATGGCGGCGCGGACGCGCTCCTTGGCCTCCTGCACCGCCATATCCGGCAGGCCGACGATGGTGAAGCTGGGCAGCCCCGGCGAGATGTCCACCTCCACCTCGACGATGGCGCCGTCCATCCCCACGATGGCGCAACTCCGGACCTTTGCAAGCATAAGGACTCCAGACGGAAGGATAAGCTCAGGCTATCTGGACGACGGCTTCGACCTCGACGGGCGTGTTGTGGTACAGAGTGTACACGCCCACCGCCGAGCGCGTATGGCGGCCCGCCTCGCCGAACGCCTGGGTGATGAGATCGGAGAACCCGTGCAGGACCGCGGGCGTATTGTGGAACCCGGGGGCGCAGTTGATGAAGCCCAGGACCTTGACCCAGCGATGGATTCTGTCCAGGTCGCCCAGGTAGCCCTTGAGCGTGCCCAGCATGGCGACTCCCGTCAGCCGCGCTGCCTCGTAGCCCTGCTCCAGGGTCAGCTCGCCGCCAACCTTGCCCGTGACCAGCGGCTTGATGTTCGCGTCGAAGGGGCCGTGGCCGCTGACGTACACCAGCTTGTCCACGGTGACGCACCGCACCCGGTTCGGCGCGTCCTGCCACGCTGAGGGAAGGACGATGCCCATCTCGCGCAAACGCTCTTCGACAACCATGCGACACACCTCCGCGGACTGCGACCCGCCCCATTATAGCCGCGACGCCGCCTGATGCAGGACATTGCGGCTGTACCGAGTGCTAACGGAGCATACTCGTTTAGTTTCCTTTTCTTCCTAACACGCCACTAAGACCTCGGACGTTTGAGGTACAGCTCACAGCGTATTGCTGTGCGAGTTATCAAGCTTAGTGTGCCAGTTAGCTCCCATCCTTGCTCGCCCAGGGTATTCAATAAGGGGCCGGGGTTGTACCAGTCACCGCCGGGACCTCTTACTTTTTCGAACTTCCCCGAACGCCCGTTGCTATCAACCCAATTAGATTCGTAGACCACGATGACCAAGTACTCCCACTTTTGCATAGTACTCCTCTCTCGTCACCTACCCTTTAGCCAAAGCGCGGACTGCGGCCCGCCCCATTATAGCCGCGACGCCGCCACTTCTCCATCGGGCGCAGGCGCTATACTCAAGGTGCGGGAAAGGAGCGCAATGCCGTTCACCACGGATGTCCAGACGATGACCAGAACGGGCATGGAGCGCCTTCTGGACCAGATGGAGGGCCCCGGCCTTGGACGGGTGACACTCTACCTTCCGCCCGCGTCTCTCCTCGCTATCCGGACGCTGCTCGCCGGGGCGGACCCCGAACTGGCCGACGAGGTGGCGCGCAAGGCCGACGACACGTGGTCGGGCGCGGCGGTGTTCCTGTCCGCCGACCAGGCGTATATCGTCGCGCCTCCATTCCCCATCCGTGCCGAGAGTCGCAGCGACGGCTGGGACGGCGCGCCGCTGCGCGCGCTCTTCGCTCGGCGCTATCTCCTGGGCGTGGTGCTCCTGAGGCTGGGGGCGTACGCCGTCGGCGTGCTGGACGGCGACGAGATGGTCGTCTCCAAGGCGGACACGCGCTACGTGAAGGGCAAGCACCACGCGGGCGGGTGGTCGCAGCAGCGCTTCGCGCGTAGACGTGAGAAGCAGATGCGCGAGCTGTTTGACGAGGCGTGCGAGGTGGCGCGTGACTGTCTGGCGCCCTACGAGCGGCGGCTGGACTACATATTCCTCGGCGGTGAGAGGTTGACGCTGCTGGCTTTCCGCAAGCGGTGTCCCTATCTGGAGAGGCTCGCCGAGAAGATAGCGCCGCGCATTCTTGAGGTGGAGCGGCCCAACCGCGGGGCGCTGGAAGGCATCCCCCGCGAGGTCTGGAAGTGCCGCGTCACCCTGTTCCGGCGGGCGTGACGGGCGAGGACGCCGCTACCTGCGGGAACCGCGCGACTCCACGGGCTCCGGGGCCTCTCCAAAGTGCCCGGGCGCTGCCCGACCTTGCCCGTGGCCGCGCAGTCGCTCCAGGAATTCATCCATGATGGAGTAGACCACAGGTACGACTATCAGGGTCAGGATGGTGGACGTGATAAGCCCGCCGATCACGGCCAGGCCCATGGGCTGACGCAACTCCGAGCCCGCGCCAAGGCCGAGCGCCAGAGGCAACATGCCCATGATCATGGCGGCCGTCGTCATGAGGATGGGCCGGAGCCGGATAGGGCCTGCGGTGAGCAGGGCTTCCCCGCGGGGCATTCCTCGACTTCGCAGCGTGTTCGTGTAGTCCACGAGCAGGATGGAGTTCTTCGCCACGAGGCCCATGAGCAGGATGATGCCGATCATCGCCATCATGCTGATGGGGAATCCCGCGGCGAACAGAAGGCCCAGCGCGCCCACGCCCGCCAGCGGCAGGGCTGCCATGATGACCAGGGGCTGGGTGAAGGAGCCGAACTCGGACGCCAGGATCATGTACACGAAGAGGACGGAGAGGCCCAGAGCCATGAGCAGGCTGCTGAACGTTTCGCCGAGCTGCTCTGACTGGCCGAATGGGACAATGCGCACGCCGGCGGGCAGAGGCATCTCCCGAAGCGCCTGCTGAAGGTCGCTGACGGCCTCGCTCAGCGACTGGCTGCCAAAGTTGGCGGATATGACGACCTGACGCTCGCGGTTTTCCCTGTCTATGCGGCCGGGGCCTGTGGCCGGCGCGATGGTGGCGACGCTCGCAAGGCGGACCGTGCCGCCCCCGGGAGTGGCGACGGGAATAGCCAGGATGGCGTCCTCTTGCTGCCTGTCCTGGGCGCGCAACTGGACGGTTATATCTATATCTTCGTCCGGACCGCGGAGCTTGGAGATGGCGTCTCCATTGACCAGCGTACGCAGCGTTGTGGCTACGGCGGCCGGGGAGAGGCCCACTTCCGACGCGCGGTCCTGGTCCACCAGCACTCGCAGTTCCGGCTTCCCGAGCCGGAGGCTGGAGGCGACGTCAGTGAAGCCTCGCCCGTTCTCCTTCAGCCGAGCCATGACGGTGTCGGCAGCGCGGCTCAGGTCGTTCACGTCGCTGCCGCGCAGGGCCACCTGGACGACCTTGCTGCCAAATGTGCTCAGACTGCTGGACCCGGCGCCCAGGGACTCCTCCCCCAGCGGAGAGATGTTGGTGCGCGCGTTCGCCAGATCGGGCCACGTCGCAAACTCCTTGCGGAGGCGGTTCAAAGGCGGGAAGGCGTGGCCGATGCCGGTCGTGACGAAGAAGTTTGCTTTCTCCCCCTCCGTGCTCGACGAGCCGCTCGCGAACGCGCCGCCGCCGACAGTGGTGTAGACCACCTTGACCTCGGGTTGCGCCCTGATCACGGACTCCATCTTCCGGGCCACGGTGTCAGTCTGGGCAAGGGCTGTGCCCGAGGGCAACTCCACGGACACGTAGAAGAAGCCCCTGTCTATCTGCGGCTGGAGCTCGCTGCCCATGAGGGGTATCAGGACGATCGCCATGACGAACGACGCGAGTCCGATGCCGAGCACGAGCGGCCGGTGGCCGAGCGCCCAGCGCAGGACGGGCTTGTAGAGGCCTTCGGCTCGGTCGTACACTCTGCCCCAGGCCGCCAGCAGCGGGGCCTCCCGGCGCTTGCCCTCGATCCGGCGGAAGAAGAACGTGGAGAGCATGGGCGCAAGGGTCAACGCCTCCAGCAAGGACAGGAGGACGGCCACGGCCACCACCAGCCCGAACTGGTTCAGGAACCGGCCCACCAGGCCCGTGGTCAGGGTGATGGGGAAGAAGACCGCCACGATGACCAGGGATACCGCTATCACGGCACGGGCTATCTCCGCCGTGCCGAGTTTTGCGGCGGTCCGCGGGTCCTC
Source organism: Dehalococcoidia bacterium (assembly GCA_030648205.1). Lineage (NCBI taxonomy): Bacteria > Bacillati > Chloroflexota > Dehalococcoidia > Dehalococcoidia bacterium. The sequence goes on from JAUSIH010000046.1 coordinate 24,850, forward strand.
GCCCTGCTCCATGTGGCGGAAGATGTTCTCGCGGACGACGATGGCGTCGTCAATGAGGAGGCCGACCACCAGGGAGAGGGCCAGGAGGGTCACCATGTTCAGGGTGAAGCCCATCAGGTAGATCGCGCCGAAGGTGGCCACGATGACGATGGGGAGGCCGATCACTGTAATCAGTGTGTTGCGCAGGTCTCGGAAGAACAGGAAGACGACAAAGGCGGCGGCTAGCCCTCCGATAATCAGGCTGCGGTAGAGGTCGTCATTGAAGGTGCGGACGTTCGTGGACTGGTCGAAGACCGAGAAGACGTCCATGTCCGTTCGGTCTTGCTGAATGCGGGCCATTTCCTTGAGGGCGGCGTCTGCCACACGGACGGTGTTGGTCCCTGACTGTTTGTGGATGGCAAGGCTGACGGCTTCCTGCCCGTTGATGCGGGTTATACTCCGCGCTTCTTTGACGCCCTCGCGCACATCCGCTATGTCGCCAAGCCGGACGGGAGCGCCCTCGGCGCCGCCTGCCACGACCAGGGCGCGCAGGTCGTCCACGCTGTGGAACTCGCTGGCGGTCCGCAGCAACAACTCGCGCTGGCCCTGGGTGACGCGCCCGGCGGGCAGGCTCAGGTTGTTGGCCTGGATGGCGCGGACCACCTGCTCCACGGGGATGTTGTACGCGGCCAGCTTGGTCGCGTACAGGTCGACCAGCACCTGCTTCTCGCGCCCGCCGGAGATGGTCGCGGCGGCCACGCCGGGCACGCGCTCAAAGCGAGGCTTGATGTCGTCGTCCACCAGCTTTCGGAGGTCCGCCGGATTGCGGCCCTGCCTGTCCCGGATGCCGACGGTCATGATGGGCAGGGATGCCAGGTCGAACCGCTTGATGACCGGCTCCTGGACGCCATCCGGGAGGCTGCGCCGGACCGTGGCCAGCCGCTCGCGCACGTCCGCGGAGGCCTGACGCGCGGCGTAGTCCATGTTGAACTCAAGGGTGACCACGGATACGCCTTCCTGGGATGTCGACCGGATGGCCTCGATATAGTTCAGGGAGGCGAAGGCGTCCTCAAGCGGCTTGGACACGTCCCGCTCAACGTCCTCGGCGGAGGCGCCCGGGTAAACCGTCTGGACGACGACCACGGGGACGGAGATGTCCGGCAGTAGGTCAAGGCCTGTTTGAAAGAAAAACACCGTACCCATGACGAGCACGGTGAGGACGCACATGGTGATGAAAACCGGCGCGCGTATTGCCAGGTTCCACATAGGTTACAGCACTCTTTCGGGGCTGCACCCCGCGTTGCGGCGGACGGTCGCGTGTTGGAGGTCGGTTGTCATAGCTGTTGCAACGTATCCTGTCCAGTATAGCACAGATAAGGCGCTATCAGCTTGTTAGGGAAATCACGAATGCGCGACGGAGGCGGGGCGCCAGCCTGCCCCAGGGCGGCGCAGGCCGTATCTGGCGCAGATGCGCCTTGCTTTTGCCCTCTTGACGTAGTAAAATGTCGTTCGAGGTCTCGGAGCAGGCCGATCCCTTGGAAGGTTCTCCGAATTGTCTAGGCTATATGCTCCTCCTCAGGCCTATTTCGTTGCATCGTCGTCCTAAGGGAAAGAGGCCACGGTTGACGTGCGCAGGCGGTGCTTCCCTAACAGCGTAGCCTCGTGATTCCTTGCTGGCGTAGGACCAAAGGAGAGTGGTCATATGTCTGTAGTAAGCCTTCGCGACGGAGAGACTCAAGAGAGTCTGCTCAAGCGTTTCACCAGCATGATCCAGCGCTCCGGCATCCTGCGCGAGGCGAAACGGAAGCGCTACTTTGTATCCAAGGGTGAGACGGCCCGCGAGAAGCACCGCCGCGCCGCCCGCCGTCGCCGCCTGCGCGTCTAGCGTCGCCCCGCGCTTGTATCACACGCCTTCTCCCTGATACCCGCGCTCACCCCCGGAGACGCTTGCCCTGTCGGTGCCTCTCGCGACGGACCAGTAAGCTGGCTTGCTGGCAAAGGTCTGTAAGGTCTCGTTGGCAGGTGTTGCTGACCTCCTCAGTTGCACTTGTGTTGCCTCGGCCAATCCCGTAGAATCCGCAAGGAAACTCACGTAAACGTCGCATGCGGAGGAGCCATGTCGTTTTCCACAATCCTTCTGGACAAAGAGGGCGCGGTCGCCACGCTGACGCTCAACGTGCCGGACAAGCTGAACACCTACTCGCCGGAAATGGCGAAGGACCTGATGGCGGCGTGGACGGATGTGAACAACGACCCGCAAGTACGCGTCATGATTCTGACGGGGGCGGGCCGGGCTTTCAGCGCGGGGGCAAACGTCAACCTGTTCCGGGAGGCCGCGGAGCACCGGCGTAAGACCGGGGAGCGCCGCGCGGTGCAGGACAACTGGTTCCCGGAGCACGGCCCGCAGTTCCTGACCCGCATGGACAAGGTGACGATCGCGGCTATCAACGGCCCGGCGGTGGGCATCGGCTTCACAATACCGCTCGCCTGCGACATCCGCATCATGGCGGACACGGCGACAACGGGCGCGGTGTTCGGCCGTGTTGGTCTGGTCCCCGAGTTTGGCAGCACCTACCTGCTGCCGCGCGTCGTCGGCCTGCCCAAGGCGCTGGAGCTTGTCCTCACCGCCAGGATAATCGGCGCGGCCGAGGCCAAGGAGATTGGCTTGGTGCACAAGGTCGTGCCCGCCGCGCAGTTGATGGACGAGGCCCGCTCCTGGGCGACGACCATCGCCGCGAACGCCCCCCTGACGCTCAAGCTGGGCAAGCATGGCCTCTACAGGGCGCTGGACGCCACCTTCCAGGAGCAGTGCGATTGGGAGAACATCGCCCAGGACTTCATAATGGGCACCGCGGACCACCTGGAGGGCGTGACTGCCTTTCTGGAGAAGCGGGCGCCGCGCTGGACGGGGAAGTAGCGGCGTCTTGCGGGCGCGGAGCCGTCCGGCGGCTTGTGCTATCATGGACGGGTGTAGCCGTCCGCGGCTTCGGGTGTAACGAGCGGGGGTAATTCAGTGGTAGAATGCCACCCCTCCAAGGTGGACGTCGCGGGTTCGAATCCCGTCCCCCGCTCCAGCATGCCTGTTGTCAGCTTCGGTCCCGGGTGCGACATGGTTTCAGGCCTCGTCTTCTTGCATCTCTTATCGGACGCGAGTTTTGATTGGCAAGGCTTGGATCGTTTCTTGGGATAGCTGCTTGAGACACTCTCTGGTGGGTCGTACGGCGCTTGAGGAGGGTGCACGAACATGGTAAAAACCGCAACGACGAAGCCCCAAGCGAAGTTTACGGCGGTGTTCCTGCGTGACGGCAAGTGGTGGATTGGGTACGCGGAGGAGCTGCCGGGAGCGAACGCCCAGGGCAAGACGCTTGAGGAGGCCCGCGAGAGCCTGCGCGAGGCCGTCGTCCTGATTCTTGAAGCCAACCGCGAGCTGACGCGCCGCGAGACCCTTGGAAAGGATGTCCTGAGAGAAGAGCTTTCGGTCGCCTAACATGACGCGCCGCGCCTTGCTTCGCCACCTCCACGGGCATGGTTGCGCGCTACTCCGCGAGGGCAGGAGACACTCCGTCTATTGGAACCAAGGCGCCCGCAGGACATCCACGGTGCCGCGCCATGTGGAGATATCCGAGAAGATGGTGCAGAAGATATGCCAGGACTTGGGGATTCCACGGCCATGAGCCGCGCGGGGCGCGGTAAGAGGCGCTGACGCTGGTCTAACCCTTTCGTAAGCCCCCCGCTTGCCCTTTCTCCCCTCAATCGTCCACAATGGATGCACCGGAGACATCGGAGCACTCACGCCATCCAGGTCTCGGACATCGCCTGCCGCCAGGTCGCGACGCCGCGCATGAGCGGCCCGGATTGAGCACGAGCACCAAAGGAGCGCCATGCCGAACCGTCTGGTGAACGAGACAAGCCCTTACCTGCGCCAGCACGCGCATAACCCGGTGGACTGGTACCCGTGGGGCGAGGAGGCGCTGCAAAAGGCGCGGGCGGAGGACAAGCCCATCCTGCTGAGCATCGGGTACTCCGCGTGCCACTGGTGCCACGTGATGGAGCGGGAGTCCTTCGAGGACCCGGCCATCGCGCGCCAGATGAACGAAGGCTTCGTCTCCATCAAGGTGGACAGGGAGGAGCGTCCCGACCTGGACGCGGTCTATATGCAGGCAGTCCAGGCCATGACCGGCCGGGGCGGCTGGCCGCTCACGGCTTTCCTGACGCCGGACTGCAAGCCCTTCTATGGCGGCACCTACTTCCCGCCGGAGGACCGCCACGGCGGCCCCGGCTTCCCGCGCGTGCTGGCGGCGGTGGTCGAGGCCTACCATACGAAGCGGGCCGACCTGACGCGCGCCGCCGATCAGCTCGTGTCCAAGCTCCGAGAGAGCACGGACGTGCGCACCGACGGCGCGGCGCTTACCGCGGACCTCTCGCAACGGGCCTACAGCACCATTTACGCCGGTTTTAATCGGCAGTCGGGCGGCTTCGGCGCGGCACCCAAGTTCCCCCAACCGATGACGCACGAGTTCGTGCTGCGTTCCTGGGCCCGCACCCGCGACCCGGAGGCCCTGGAGATGGTGGAGTTCACGCTGGCCGTGATGGCGATGGGCGGCATCTACGACCACCTCGGCGGCGGGTTCCATCGCTACTCCACGGACGACATTTGGCTGGTCCCGCACTTCGAGAAGATGCTCTACGACAACGCCCTCCTTGCGCGGCTGTACCTGCACGCCTACCAGGCGACGGGCAGGCCGTTCTATCGGCGCGTCGCTGAGGAGACGCTGGACTACGTGCTGCGCGAGATGACCAGCCCGGAGGGCGGGTTCTATTCCAGCCAGGATGCGGACAGCGAGGACGTGGAGGGCAAGTTTTACGTCTGGACACCCCGGCAGGTCAGGGACATCCTGGGCAAGGACGGCGACGTCTTTTGCCGCTACTTCGACGTCACGGAACAGGGCAACTTCGAGGGGCAGAACATCCTGCACGTGCTCACGCCGCCGGACGCGCTGGCGCGGGAGATGGGCGTGCCGGAGGACGAGATGGCCCGCGTCGTGGGCGAAGGACGTCGCAAGCTGCTGGAGGCCCGCCGGAAGCGCGTGCCCCCAGCCCGCGACGACAAGGTGCTGACCGCGTGGAACGCCATGACTCTTCGAAGCCTCGCGGAGGCGGCGGCCGTGCTGGGTCGCGACGACTATCGCCGGGCGGCGGTCGCTAACGCCTCTCTCCTCCTGACCGCGCTGCGTCCCCAGGGCCGCCTGCTGCGCTCGTACAAGGACGGCCAGGCGCGCGGCAAGGGCTACCTGGAGGACTACGCGTGCCTTGTGGACGGGCTGCTCGCCCTCTACGAGGCCACCTTCGAGCGGCGGTGGTTCGACGAGGCGCGCTCGCTGGCGGACCAGATGCTTGAGCTGTTCTGGGAGCCGGCGCAGGGCGTCTTCTACGACACGGGCCGCGACCATGAGGCGCTCGTGTTCCGTCCCCGCGACGTCTTCGACAACGCGACGCCTTGCGGCGGGTCGGTGGCCGCGGACGTCCTGCTCCGCCTGGCGACGCTGACCGGCGAGGAGAGCTACGCCAGCCGCGCCGTGGCGGCCCTCGACTCCGTGCACGGCCATATGACTCAGTACCCGCTGGGCCTCGGACACTGGCTCTGCGCGCTCAGCTACCATCTGGCGACGCCCAAAGAGATCGCCATCATCGGCCCGCGCGACCATCCGGCCACCCGCGCCCTGGCGCACGCCGCGCACCGGCCCTTCGTTCCGCACAAGGTTATCGCCGGGTGCGCCCCGGACGACTCTTCCGCGGAAGGGGATGGCATCCCGCTGCTCAAGGGCAGGGGCATGGTCAACGGGCGTCCCACGGCCTATGTCTGCGAGCGGAACACCTGTAAGCTCCCCGTCACCGATCCGGATGCGCTGCTCAAGCAGATGGGGGAGTAGATGGAGCGTCCCGTCCAGTTTGCAAGCGACGGCCTGCGCGTCAGGGGCGACATGCATATTGTCGGCCCCGCTGCTCCGTGGGTGGTCATGTCGCATGGGCTGGAGAGCAGCAAAGACGGGGACAAGTGGCCCGTGCTGGCGGGCGCGCTCGTCCAGGTGGGCATCAGCGCGCTGCGGTTTAACCATCGCGGCTGCGGCCAGGGCCCACAGGCCAGCGAGGGTGCGTTCCAGGACACGACGCTGACCGGACGCATCGCCGATTTCCGCGCCGCGCTGGACATGGCGGCCTCAACGGCAGGAGACGGCCCCGATCGTATCGGGGCGGTAGGATCCAGCTTCGGCGGGATGGTCGTCGCGGCGGCGCGCGACCCGCGGGTGCGTGTACTGGCCCTGCTGGCGACGCCCGTGGCGATACCCGCGCCCGCCGCGCAGGAGATCGTGGACGGCTACCACTACCTCCAGTCGGGCAGCCGCCTCTGCGCGGGGTTCTTCCGGGACGTGGCGCGGTACGATATACTGGCGGCGGTGCGGGACTTCCGTGGGCCTGTCCTGGTGGTGCACGGCGACAGGGACGACGTGGTGCCGGTGGAGCATGCGGTGCGTCTGCACGACGCCGCTCGCGGCCCGAAGCGGCTTGAGGTCATCCCAGGCGCCGACCACGTCTTCAGTGCGCCGGAGCACCGTGAGCGGGCCGTCGCGCTGTGCGTGGAGTGGTTCAAGACTCATCTTGCCTGAGCAAGGAGACGTCCGTGACTCTACAGTCGTTCCTGTCCACGTCCCTGAAGGAGCTGCATCAGTGTCTGGACGACGCCACCAGAGGGCTGACGTCGGAGCAGCTCCACTGGCGGCCCGGGGGTCGGGTGAACCACATCGGATTCACGCTCTGGCACTACGCACGCACGCAGGACAACGTCATCCGATTCGTCGTTCAACGCCGGCCCACCATCTGGATGGAGGGCGGATGGGACAAGCGGTTCGGCCTGGACTCCAAGTCCCAAGGAACGGGCATGAGCCAGGAGGACGCCTTCAAGCTCCGCATCAACTCGCTCGACGACTTCCGTACGTATATGCGCCAGGTCTTCAAGGAGACCGAGGCCTACGTCGCGAACGTCCAGGAGGCGGAGCTGGAGCGCATGCTGCTGGTCAAGCCGCTCGGGGAGATGCCTGTGCGACAGGTGCTGGGCAGGCCCGTTGTGACCCACGGCTTCGGCCACCTGGGGGAGATATACACCATCCGCAGTGCGATGGGCATGCCGGGGAACCCCATCTAGCGGGGCGCGCCGGGCTGCTCAGACGCTTGACGGAAGTCTGTTGCCGCGCTAGAGTCTGAAACGTTGGAAGGGACAGCCGTCCGCTTCCACGGGTGAAAGGAGGCTCCTATGGCCGTAGCCACAACCATCCGCATGAAGTCGCCCGTCGCCAGTGCGCCGGACACCAGGAACCGCCTCGCGCCGCTCGTGGACGACGTGCGCGGCAAGGCAGCCGGTTTCCGCGTCCAGTGGAGCAGCTTCGACGTGTTCATGAAACGCTTTGAGGAGCTGCTGATGGAGCGCAAGCAGCCGCGGTCCGTCCATATCATGGACCAGAACTGGGAGTCTCCCGCCGTCATCAAGAAGGGCCTCAAGATGAATTACGCGGACCCGGGCTGGGCCAAAGAGTGGGACGAGTTCGCCAAGAACGCGGACTGGGCGGTGGTTGGGTTGGCGGCCTGAGGCGGCTGCACCTCGTGGAGTATCCACGACACGGTCGAAGCCCAGAAGCGCGGCATCCCGACTGTGACCATCGTCACCGAGCAGTTCGTCAGCCTCGCCAAGAGCGTCGCGAAGTCCATGGGCTATCCCGACCTGCCGATGGTGGTCGTCCCGCACCCGTTCGAGACCCTTTCTCACGACACGATCCGCAAGATCGCGGAAGAGAAGTACGACGAGATTCTCTCCAAGGTGCAGAAGGCCAAGGAAGTGCGCGTGCCCGCCCAGGGCGCGGCCTCGTAGCTCGAACGTCATGACTACTGAGTACATCGAGGTCGAAAACGACATAGACAAGGCGTTTCAGGCCGCGTACGAGCAGGGCTGGACGGACGGTCTGCCCGTCATTCCGCCCACGGAGCAGCGCGTGGCGGCCATGCTGGCGACGGTGGACCGTAAGCCGAGCGACGTCATCGGCCTGCTACCGCCCCGGAACGGGCAGGCTATCGTCGAGAAGGTGGCGGTCAGCGCGGTCATGGCGGGATGTCTGCCGTCCTATTTCCCCGTGGTGGTGGCGGCCATCGAAGCCGCCGCCGACCCCGCGGTCTATCTGCGCGGCATCAACTCCACCACGAACCCGGTGGCGCCTTTGCTGATCATCAACGGGCCTATCCGCAAGGAGATTGAGGTCAACTGTAGCTGGAGCGTGATGGGGCCGGGGCCACGCGCCAACGCCACCATCGGGCGCGCGTTCAGCCTGTGCATGATCAACATCGCGGGGCGCATCCCCGGCGAGGTCACGAAGTCCACGCACGCATCGCCGGGGCGCTACACGTGGTGCATCGGCGAGTACGAGGAGAAAAGCCCGTGGGAGCCGCTGCACGTGGAGCGCGGCTTCAAGAAGGAGGACAGCACAGTCACGCTGCTCGCTCCGACGGGCCACATCAACGCGCTGGACATGCTGGGCCAGACCGGCGACGAAATCCTGACCATGATCACGTCGTGCCTCAGCCTGATGGCGAGCAACAACTTCTTCAACCGCTACGGCGAGGGCGACATGGGCGTCATCCTCTGCCCGGCGCACGCGGACATCATCAAACGCGACATCGGCGGCAAGCAGAAGGCGAAGGAAGCGCTGCTGGAGAAGACGAGCCGATGGATTCGGATGGCGGACATTCCGCCGCATCTCAAGGCGGCCGTTGAAGGGCTGAACCCTGGCTCGAAGCAGATCGAGGGCGAGTTCGCCCGGCTGGCGGCCCGCGCCGACCAGTTCGTGCTGGTGGTCGCGGGCGGCCTCGGCGGGTATCACTCCGTGGCGCTGCCCACGTTCGGCGGGCCGCAGACCATCACGTGGGCCATCAAGGCGAAGAAGCGGTAGGGCCGTCCGGTCAGAGCGGCCTGACTCCAGAGGCGCCAGCACCAAAACGGGGTGGCCCGAACTAGAAGGGGCCACCCCGTTTCTCTTTGACATGGCGGAACGATTGCCTATTGGGAGTCGCCTTGCGGCTTGAGGCCCCTGTGGTGGGTTCTCTGGACAGCACTCGAACCTGCTACGGCCTGACCTTGTGCCGCAGGCTGAGGCGACTGCTAAACATGAAGTAAGAGCTCACGCACCGTGGCGTTGATGCAACGGCCTACCATGTGGTTGCCACGCGCCGACAGCCCTCTACGCCAGTTGCAGTCCGAGAAAATACGTTCGGTAGTACCCACGGTCTCTGGTCAGCAGTCGGTCAGCATGGAGGGTAGCATGGGCACCGATGAGGAAATCGGCCACGACGTGTTGGCGTGGGATGAGATGTGCTCCACACCTCGCGCAGTGAATGTCCTGTGAAGTTCCACAGGAAGGGCAAACCAGGGAATCTGGCCGCCGGCGCAGGTACTCGCGCCATGCCTTGCCTGCCAGGTAGAGGGCCTCGGTGCCCGAGGGCTGTAGTCGGATACCGGTATCTTCCAGGAACCGGTCCAGTTCCTCACGAGCGGGGAAATGGGGAGACAGCTCCGCGTAAACGGCTTCGGAGACGACCGTCGCGCCAGCTCTAAGGGACTCGGTCAGGGCCTGCTCTGAGGCGTCTCCGTGCGGAGCACCAGGGACAAGGACGTCCAGGAGGATGTTCGTGTCCACCGCAGTGATCACTGCCCGCGCATCTCCTTGACAAGCTCGTCGGGATCCTGCTCCGTCAGGTTTTTCAGGTAGCCCCTATACTTTTTGAGCGGAGCGGGAGGGAGGCGCTTCCTGAGGCGGAACACGCCATCTTCCTCCATGAATTCCAGTTTGTCTCCTGGCCGGAGCCCCATGCGCTCGCGGACCTCTTTGGGGATGGTCACCTGTCCTTTGGTGGTAATCCTCGTCATAGCCATGTCTGCCCTCACGGTAAGGAATTAATTCCTTACTCTATTGTAAGGGAAGGCGCGCATTGATGCAACTGGCATCGAGGCTGGCGGCCCGCGCCGACCAGTTCGTGCTCGTGGTCGCGGGCGGCCTCGGCGGGTATCACTCCGTGGCGCTGCCGACGTTCGGCGGGCCGCAGACCATCACGCGGGTGATCAAGGCGAAGAAGCGGTAGTGCCATCTGGTCAGAGCGGCCTGACTCCAGAGTCGCCAGCACCAAAACGGGGGGCCTATTTAGCTTAGGCCGCCCCGTTTCTCGTTGCCGTGTCGGAAAGATTGGCTATTGGGAATCGCCTCGCGGCTCGAGTCCCCTGTGGTGGGCGTCAGGGGACAGTGCTCGAACTTTCTGCAGTCTGAGTTGGCGGCTGGGGGCGGCTGCTGGCTACATCCTACGGCACAGGCTTCATTCGGAGTCGGCTGTCGATATTTCTCACACCGCAGGCAATCTGATCACATAGCCATTCTAGACTCAAGAACTCAGCGAACAATCTGCCAAAGAACCCGCGACTAACTCTGCAGTCCGTTTCCTTCGATCCAGACATTTGCCAACCAAGATTGCGTAGTCTCAGTACACAATTGTCTTCATCTAGCAGCTCCGCCGATAATCCTAGGGAGTTGAACCGCTCCTCAAGTACCTTGGTGTCAACGACGATCGCGATAAACAGTTTCCCAAGGTAGAACTCCCACAGTGCGTCCAGATTGTGGATGGACAACGTGAAAGGATAGTAGGCGGAATTCTGCCATTTGAAATCGTTAACAATTGCCAGCATTGGCTGCCCCTTACACCTCTGTCTGACCGAGGCCATCCAATCCAGTCTGGATTCGCACATCACCACATAGAAAAGGCCCTTTTCCACTTCTTCCCAGTTAAGGCCACATTCCTTAGCCCGTCGAATGATACCGTCTAGCCTCTTTCTATGGTTCACCTCTTCGCTACACACGGCGAATCTATTGAACTCGCCGTGTATTCCATATAGGTCGTGTGTCACGTCGGTCTTCAAGTAGTCCACTACTCTCTTGATATTTGCAGACTGCCTCCTTGCTCTCTGGTTCCTATGCGTTCCTGACTTCACTTCAACAATGGCGAACAGCTTGTCTCCTTGCCCCGCAGTGATGTCGCCATAACGGAGGCAATGAGTGACGTCATTCAATATGCCAACGCCACCCAGCTTAAATATCTTTTGCAATACACGCCATTCTTTTCGCAAGCCGGCCTTCCCGGATACGAAACCAGATGCCTCCTTAAAACGCATAGGCTTGATGTCGTACTTGTCGCCATATGTGAACGCGAGGGCGTCTCCGATATCCTTCAGAATATGCAGCACTCGCTTGTACCCTTCTAGCTTGCTGCTTCGAGCTTTGATAGCGCTCTTGATCTGACGCTGGTGGATTCTGTCTGCGTCCGAACCTGCGTATCCACTCAAGACCGCCTTGGCACTCTTGATCTGTAATCTGGTGACGCGTATCTGAGTTTCGACATGCTTGATTCTTTCCAAGAGCGTTCTCTGCAAACTCAGGCATGTTATTCTCGCCGATGATGGGTCCGCATTTAGACGATGGACGAGAGCCATCATATCCATCACCGACCGTTTGTAACGACTCACAATTGGGGGCAGAGATGAGACTAAGTCGCGTTCGCGCCGTCTATCCCCTACTGCTTGGATCATCGTCTCTCTGCCTAGGTGCGGTGTTGCAATAATCCTTCACATTATGGGCGTTGTGATTCTCAACTGCTACGACTGCCCTCGGAAGCATCCGCCCCGCGCCAATTCTAGCCCTGCAGAGCCTGCCCCGTCCACCGCCAACGCATGTTAGAGCGCGGTGCCTCACTATCGGTGTTTCACGCCCGCCCGGACGTCGCGCTGCTCGTCCGCGCTAAGGGCCGGAGCGTGGATCGGGCCGTCGCCCGTGGCTTTGGTCAGTCCTTCGATGGCTGCTACTCAGAATGCCGAGAAGGGGAGAGCCGGTCCCGACCAGGAACCCGAAGTCATACCAGTTGCCGCTTCTGGCGACGCTGTACAGAGGAAACTCGCCCCAGCCGCCGAAGACGTGGACGATGAGGACGATCCAGGCCGTGAGGCCGTTCCAGAGTCCCCACAGGACGTCTTGCCACCACATGATGCTCCTCTCCTTCCGATGGAATCAGGACATCCACTTCGCCAACTTTGTAGAACCAAACAGCGGGTCTTCGCGTTTGGCGCGCCCGCGCCTCTACCGCATCCCGCCGAAGCCCGTGACCGTCACGCGCGTCTGGAAGTCGCGCTGGTCGTCCGTCCACAGGGTCTTCAGATAGCCTATGACCTGGCGCACCTCGTTCGGCGAGAGGCCGTCCCGCCACGAGGGCATCCCCGCCGCTGTCCCGCGCGTGATGGTGCGGAACAGGTTGTCGTCCGTGTGCTCGTAGGCGTGGCCGGTCGCGTTCAGCGGCGGGCCGATCAGACCGCGTCCCTCGACGCCGTGGCATATCTGGCAGCGCTCCACGAAAACCAACTGTCCCGCTGAGGGCGCTTCCGGAGCGGAGGGGGCCATCGCCTGGGCGGGCGCGGCGCAGCCCGACAGCAGGAGCAGGGCGAGGGCCGCGCCCCTTCCACGGAAGGGCCAGGTCGTGGCGCTAGGCCGCCGGGCCGGACTGCACGGACGCGGGGACATAGACGCAGGATGGGTCGGATTCCAGGTAGTCGCCGGTGAGGCCGTAGGCGCGGGCGCGGGAGCCGCCGCAGACGCCGCGGAACTCGCAGGCGCCGCACCTGCCCTTGAGCAGCACCGGGTTGCGCAGCGCGGTGAAGAGCGCGGAGTGGCGATAGACCTCGGCGACGGGCTGCTCGCGCACGTTGCCCGCGGAGAGCTGCAGGAACCCGCTGGGATAGATGTCCCCCGTGTGGGAGATGAAGCAGAAGCCCTTGCCGTCGTTGACGCCCTGGTCGCGGGGCGCCCGCCCCTCGCGGAAGGCGTAGCCCGCGCCGGTCAGCTCCCACTCCACGCCGCCGCTCGGCTGCGCCTGCCGCGTGCGCTGGATGACCACGCGCCGGTAGTGCGGCGCCGCCGTGGTGCGGACGGCGAAGGAGGCCGTGCGCGAGAGGTCGTAGAGCCAGTTGAAGGTCGCTTCGTGCTCCCGCGCCGTCACCATGTCCGACATCTGGCCGCGTCCCGTCGGCACCAGGAAGAAGACGCTCCAGACGCGCGCGCCCACGGACGCCACGTGCTCTGCGATGGCCGGCAGGTCGCCGATGTTGTAGCGGCTGACCGTCGTGCCGACTTGCAGGGGGATGCCCAGCTCCTTGATGCTGTTCAGGACATCCAGGGTGCGCTGAAAAGAGCCGCGCACCCCGCGAAAGGCGTCGTGCACCTCTGGACGGGAGCCGTCCAGGCTGATGTGCACCATGTCTACGCCCGACTCTCTGGCCCGCGCCAGGTTCTGGGACGTCGCCAGTGCGGTGGCGCTGGGCGACAGGCCGACGCGCAGGCCCTTGCCGGATGCGTAGCGGATGATATCGAAGACGTCGCGCCGCATCAGGGGGTCGCCGCCGGTGACGATAAGGATGGGCTTGCCCATCTCCACGATCTGGTCAACGACGCGGAGGGCCTCCTCCGACGACAGCTCGCGCGGGTCGCGCTTGGGCTGGGCCGTGGCGCGGCAGTGCACGCACGCCAGAGCGCAGGCGCGGGTCACCTCCCACGCCAGTGTGAACGGCGTGACGTTGAAGTCCACGTCGAAGTAGTGGGGGCGTGGCGGAACGCGGTCAGGCATTGGTCGAAGCCCCGGCTGCCTGGACGATACGGTCGGGCGCGATGCCCAACTCGGCGTCCGTCAGGTAGCAGGCGGGGTCCTCCGCCCACATGTCGCCGAAGGTGGACTCGGCGCGCACGCGCAGATTGCCGTTGCAGATGTCGAAGTAGGGGCACGCGCCGCACCGCCCGTGGATGCGCCCCTTGCGGTGGCGCAGGCCCTGAAGCAACGGGTTGGACGCATCCTCCCAGATCTGGCTGAAGGGCCGCTCTCGGACGTTGCCCAGGGTGAGGTGCCACGAGAACTGGTCCGGGTGGACGTTGCCCATGTAGTCAATGCAGCCGATGCCTGACCCGGCGCTGTTCCCGCCGTTGCGGCGGAGCAGGGCCAGCACCTCGGCGGCGCGCGTCGGCTGGTCGCGCAGAAGGCGCAGGTAGAGGTACACGGCGTCCGTGTGGTTGTCCACGGTCAGGAACTCCAGGCCGGGGCGCACGTTGGCCCGCGCGTGCGCGAAGATGGTGTCCACCGCGTCCCGCGTCTCCTGGTGCGTGAGGTCGTAGTTGACGATGCGCTGCCCGCGCCCGGCGTACGCCAGGTGATAGACACAGCAGCGGTCCGCCCCTTCGCTCTCGGCGAGGCGCAGGACGGCCTCAAGCTGGTCGTAGTTAAGGCGCGTGAGAGTGAAGCGGACGCCGACGCGGACGCCCGCGGCGCGCGCGTGGCGCAGCCCCGCCATGGACGCCTGGAACGCGCCCTTGGAGCCGCGGAACTTGTCGTGCGCGCCCTCCAGCCCGTCGAAGCTGATGCCAATGTAGCTCAGTCCTGCTCCGGCCAGTTCCCGCGCGGCGTCGGGCGTGAGCAGCGTGCCGTTGGTGGAGAGGACGGGGACCATGCCTTTGCTCGCGGCATGTCGCACCAGGGACAGCAGGTCAGGGCGCAGGAGCGGCTCGCCGCCGGAGAGGAGGAGCACGGGAGCGCCGTACGCGGCCAGGTCGTTAATGACGCCGAGCGCCTCGTCCGTGGTCAGTTCGCCGGGGAAAGGACGGTCGGCGGCGCCCGCATAGCAGTGCGCGCAGTGCAGGTTGCAGCGCCGGGTGATGTTCCATACGACCACGGGCCGGTGGTGGACACGCTCGCCCGTATAGCGCAGGTGGTCTCCCCGCGCCGGCATGCCGCCGAGGAGACGGGTAACGTTAAGCATATTGCCCTCGTCGACAGGGAGTCGCGGTGGAGTCGGGACGCGCCGAGGGGTCTAGAGAGACGCCGTCGGGACCATCCGGCCGGATATTATCTGGAATTCGGAGGTGCGGCGCGGGTCCAGCAGGACCTTGACCAGCTTCTCCACGTCGTCCCGAACGTAGCGGCGCCGCCCGCCGAGCGTAAGGACGAACGGAAGCCGTCCCTCTCGTGCCCAGCGTGTGACGGTGTTCGGGGAGACCTCCATCAGCCGGGCTACGTCCGCGCGGGAGAGGAAATGCCGTTTCATCTGCAAGCCTCCTCAGGTGAATAGCGCGCGTTTCCGCTGCGCTGTGCAAAGGTACTTACAGAAAGCTTAGAAGGCTGTGAGCGCTCTTGCATGATGCAGGCGCACCATTCGCTGTGGTGTATTTGCGTCACGCCGGAATTCGGCGGGCGCGCCCAAGGCGCGATGGCTAGAGGGGTGGGCTGTCGAGGAGGCGGTTCTGATAGGCGTGAGCGATAGCTTGCGAGGTGGAGTGGACGCCCATCTTCGCAAGGATGCTTTGGACGTGGTTGCGGACGGTGAAGTGGCTGATCTGGAGCTCTTTGGCGATGTCCTTGGCGCCCAGTCCGGCCGCCAGGAGCTGCAGGACCTGGTGCTCTCGCGTTGAAAGGGTGGGGTGGGGAGGGGTGGGCGGCGAAGCGTCGGTGGGCTCCTGACTGGGCGTGAGGGTGATGTGGCCGTCCAGCCGCTTCAGGATGTCGTTCAGGACCTGCTCCGAACGGTGCTGCTCTGTGACGTCGCGGAGGATGTGCACCGTGTACCGTGGCACGCCTTTCACGTCAGGGACACCGATGACGCTCACGTTGACCCAGACGTCGTGTCCATCCTTGTGAGCGGTCAGCAGGTCGTAATTCCGCACTTGCTGGCTCTTGAGGACGGACGCCTTCGCGGAGCAACCGGGGCCGCAGAAGTGGTGGCACGAGTTGTCTCTACCCCCCACAACTTCGTGGCAGTAGCGGCCCACGACCTCCTTGGCGGGGTAGCCCAGCAGTTCCTCCGCCGCAGCGTTCCAGAGCACGATAAGCCCGTTTGCGTCCACCGCGAAGGTGGGGTCACCTGCTCCGGCGAAGGTGTTGAGCACTGACGGATGCGATGAAGGCATCGCTTTCTCCCCTTTGGCGTCAATGCGTTCTTTCGTTCTCATGTTACTCCTGTCGCGTGCGTCCTGCAAGGGGTGAGACGGTGACACCGTCATCAACGGAGGCTGGGTGTGCAAAAGATGGCCTCGGTGACTCCGGTGGAGACGCGCCCTCCTGCGCCGCCGCAGCGCTCGGCGCATGGCGCAGGACACGAAGGCGGTCGGGGCCGTCCGCGTGCATCAGACGCATCCGGGGCCGTCGAGGAGAAACGCTGGGGGAGCGACCGCTCGGCTTCGCACTGTATCCGTTCTCTATTACCCGCGGTGCTCGCGGTCGCACCGACCGCACATGAATATCAGGCCGAGGGACAGGGTGTCCACCTGGACGCGCCCGCAGGTTGGAGTGTTTGTCTCTTTGGACGTGTCCCAGACCATGTGGAAGCCCTTGCCGCAGAAGCGGCATGTGGAGGAGTTCTCGTCCTCCAGAGGCTCGCCACAGACCGCGCAGTTCTCGCCTATCCTGTCAACTACGTTGCTATCGCTCATCGGCGCTACTCCTCGGACGCCGGCTGCGTCAGCCAGCGGCGCACCCGCGCTTCCTCGTCCTCGCGGCTGCGCACCTCTCCGTCCAGCCGCGCGTCCCGTAGGGCTTTGAGCATCTGCCCCATGCGCGGCCCCTGCTTGACGCCCAGACGCGCCAGGTCGTGCCCGTCCAGCGCGGACTTGACGTAACGCAACTCGGCGAGGTAGCGGCGCAGGCGCTCGCGCGCGGCCTTATTGTCGCACGCGAAGGCGCAGGTCTGCAGAGCGGCGGGCTGGAAGCGTTCGAGCATGTGGACCACGGCGCTCGCTTGCAGATCAGGCCGCGTCAGGTCGGCGAGCGTCGCCTTGAGCGGCCCCACGTCCCGCAGCGCCTGGTCCGTGGCGCGGGGAAAGTTCAGGCGCCGCAGGGCGGCGGATGCCTCCTCCGGCGACAGGGTGTACATCAGCAGGCCCAGGTATATTTCGGGCAGGAGCGCGCCGGGCGGAGCGGCCCGCCGGGCCTGCGCGAACTTCCGCGACAGCCACGGCGCGTCATGCCAGGGCAGGCCCACGCGTTCAAGCGCGCCTATCTCGGCGAGGCGGGCAAGCCCCCTCTCGGGCGCGTCCTCCCTCAGCAGGAGGTCAAGCTCGTTGCGCACACGGTCGCCGCTGATGGCGTCCAGATACGCGATGTCGCGGCGCGCCAGGGCCTCCGTTTGCGGCTCCATGCGAAAGCCCAGCCGTTGCTCGTAGCGCACGGAGCGGAAGATGCGCGTGGCGTCGTCAACAAAGCTCTTGTCGTGGAGCACCCGCACCAGGCCCGCCGCCATGTCCTTTTGCCCGGCGAAGGGGTCCAGCAGGACGCCCTCGTTCGGAGGCGTGAGGCCCAGCGCGATGGCGTTGATGGTGAAGTCGCGGCGGGCGAGGTCTTGCGCGAGCGTGCCGGGCTGGACGGTGGGCAGCGCGCCAGGGCGGACGTACTTCTCGGTGCGCGCCGTGGCCAGGTCCAGGGACTGGCCGTGTCCCGTGCCCACGGGGCCGTTATGCATGACCTTGGCCGTGCCGAAGCGATCGTGCGCCTCCACGCGCCCGCCTGTCTGCTGGGCCACGCGCCGCGCCAGAGATGCGGCGTCGCCTTCCACCACGATGTCCACGTCCACCAGCGGTCGGCCAAGGAGCAGGTCGCGGACGGCGCCGCCGACCACGTAGAGACGGACGTTCTCCGCCGCGGCGGCGTCGCGGGCGGCGTGCACAAGGGGGCGCAGGTCGGCGGACAGGGCGCCGTCCAGGCGCGGAAGCAGGTCTCTGACGGCCATGCAACCTCCGGGCGCAACGTGCGCATTATAGCACAGGCGTAGCTATCCGCAGCCACTTGAGCCTTATGCACAATTCAGACACGAGGAAGACTGGATGTTGAAAAAAGGGCGCTTTAATTTACACACACATATCTGCTAGCTAGAGCTTGCAAAGCTAGCAGATATGTGTTATAGTGACAGCGGGAAAGTGGCTATGCCCCTTGCGGGGCATACCTCATATTAACGGCCCCTGGATTCTCAACCAGGGCGTCGCCTGACCACCGATAGACCAGGGGTGTGTCATTGGACATGCCTCCTTTCCAGGCCCTAGAGGACGTCCGCAAAACAGACTCTAGGGCCTCTTTTTTATCCCAAACGGGCCGTCTGCCCCGGTGTTTGGCTAAGATAAGAACGTTGAGCCTCAGCTTTGGAAGTCTTCCTGTGATATTTGTTTCTGGGTAGACCTTCCCAAAGCTCGTTTCTCGCTCCGGCTCTGAGTGTTCCGACGAGAGAATGCTTAGCGCGAAGCCTGTCTCTGTCATTGTCAATCTCATAAATCCGTTCAACCAGCGCATTTGCATGCATGACCTCATCGGTCTCGCCCAAGATGGAAGACACGATTTGGGTTAGCGACATGCCTTCCCACTCTGCACGTCTTACCGGCATATCCTTCGACCTATTTCCAGGTTTTCCAACGCCCCCCTTGGGCGTCAGTTCGTGCAACTGGATCGGCGACAGATTATGAGCTACCAACAGACTATTCAATTGCTGAACATACGCCTTGCACTTTTCAAGACGAAGCGTCACCCTTTTAGCTTCGTGAACAAGCTGCGAGTACTCGCGTTGCTTTTCTGCCGCCTGCTGCAGCAAAGCTTCTTCAAAGGTCGTTTGTCTCTCGCTGCTGTTCTGATTCATGACGTTCTCCTATGAGCGGTACACTTGAGAGTATAACAGGTCGATGAAATTAACGCAAGAGGAAATGTGCGACAGCCATCGCCAGCGAAAAAAAACAGGTATTTCTGAACATGCATATTTGGCATAGTGTTGGTAGTGGTAGACGCGGTGGACGGCACTAGACGGCACTAGGCAATACTAGACGATGCGAGACAGTGGTAGACAGTGATACACAGTGATGCATGGTGATATACGGTGATACATGGTGATACACGGTGATGCATGGTGATGCACGGTAAGGCACCGAGACGCACAGCGGTAGACAGTGCAATAGTCGCGAATCTGGTGAACGGGGTCACGACAGCGGCAATGGCGGGGAAATCTGCTATGCAGCTTTCTGGGCCAGGCTGGTGAGTGTGTTGCCACTGTTTGCGCATGATGGTGATGGCGGACTAGGGACAGCGAATGTAGGTCTTCCAATTGCCACGTATGCGGCATGGAGTTCAATTTCCGGTGGCCCCTTCGGGCGAGAAAGTACACTACCCCCTTGCCACGTCTTCTCGCGTCTGCCACAATGCCTGCAGGAGGATACCTATGTCTGAGACTATCGCGTTCGACGTGTACTGCGACTACACCTGACCCTACGTGCACACGGCGGCCGTCTGGCTCGCCGATGTCCGGAAGGCGCTGGGCGACCGTTTGGTGGTCACCTGGCGCTACTTCTCGCTGGAGCAGGTGAACAGCCAGGAGGGGCCTGAGTGGAAGCTGTGGGATCAGCCGGACTCGTACCATAGCAAGGGTCGCCTGGCGTTCCACGCCGCGGAGTCGGCCCGCCGTCAGGGGCCGGACGCCTTTGAGCGTCTGCACATGGGGCTTCTGAAGGCGAGGCACGAGGATGGCAAGAGCCTGGCGGAGCGCGCGGTGGTGCTGGACGTGGCGCAGCGCGCGGGGCTGGACACGGCCCGCCTGGAGAGAGACCTGGGCGACCGCTTGCTGCTGCGACGCCTGGGGGAGGACCACACGCACGCGGTGGAGAAGTACGGCGTCTTTGGTACGCCCACGCTGGTCTTCGCCAACGGCGGCGCCGCGTACCTGAAACTGCGGCCCGCGCCGCCGGCCCAGGACGCGTTGCGCGTGTTTGAGAACCTTCACCAGTTCATCGCCGGATGGCCCTTCATCGTCGAGGTGAAGCGGCCCACGCCGGGCGCACGGCCTCGGTAAGCGGAATGGCAGCATCGCACGACCTGGAGAAACTGGAGCGCGCGTTAGGGGTGGCCTTCCACGACCGCAGGTTCCTGGACGAGGCGCTTGTGCACCGCTCCTATGTCCACGAGCGGACGGCGCCGCTCTCCTCCAATGAACGTCTTGAGTTTCTGGGCGACGCTTTTCTGGGCTTCGTGGTCGCGGACGAGTTGATGCGCGCCTTTCCCGGCGTCTCGGAAGGCGACCTGACCCAGCTACGCACGGCGCTGGTGCGCGGAGAGACGCTGGCGGAGCTGGCCGCGTCGCTCAATCTGGGTGACTTCCTGTACTTGGGACGTGGCGAGGCGCAGGCCGGAGGACGTAAACGGACAACGAATCTGGCACGGGTGATGGAGGCGGTGATGGGCGCCGTTCTGGTGGACCAGGGCTACGAGGCGGCGCGAAGCTGGCTCCTCAGGCTTCTGGCGCCCGCCATGCAGCGGCTGGCGCGGGAAGGCCCTCCGCGGGACGAGAAGTCCGTCCTCCAGGAGATGGTGCAGGCGCGGGGCATGCCATCGCCGGAGTACCGGGTGGTGGAGGCCAGCGGGCCTGCCCACAAGCGGACGTTCGATGTGGAGGTGGAGGCGGGCGATGTGCGGGGCAGAGGCGCGGGGCGCAGCAAGCGTGCCGCGGAGCAGGCGGCCGCCCGGTCGGCGCTGGCGGCGCTGCGGGGGCGTGTCTAGGTTGCTCGGCGCTCTCCATGCGTTCCGTGGCGAGGACATTCGCGGGGGACGGAGAGAGCGCCTCCGAGGCTGGTTTCGAGGCGGGGGGCGCGGGTCAATCGGATCCCCTGCCGCTGGATGTCGCTCCCGCTACGTCGCGTCGGTATAGCTCGTGCGCAAAGTTACACGATCGCCCGGGGCGCTTCGGCAGCCGTGGGCTTCTTCCGGCCCTCTCGAATCGTGTAAACCTGGGCCGCCACCCCCAGCAGGAGGACCGCTGCGAAGGTTACGTAGACCTGGGGCGTGAGCTCCAGCAGGTCCTTTTGCTTGTTCATCTGCGTGTGGATGAAGAGGAAGAGCGCCAGCGCAAAGGGAATCCCCCAGACAAGCAGGTTTCTTCGCATAATCTCCTGGCCGGTGCTCTTGGGCAATGGAAGGAGCTCGGCAAACACGCGCTGCACCGCCATTGCGAAGGCTACAAGGCACCAGTCCTGAATCCAGGAGGTTAAGCCCTGTGCCGTACGGAAGAATCCCTGCGCCCACTGCTGTTGGCTGACAATGGGCAAGACAAAGGCCACTCCCCACGCCGCCGTTCCCAGACCGGCGACTGACACCAGACTGACCACGTCGAGAGTCAGTTTCTGCTTCGACGTAGGTCCTTGTTCCGGCATCGCCAACCCGCCCAGCTTCCCGAGCATCAGTCCGGGAGTGAAAGAAAACAGTCGAGATATCGCGACGGAGACGAAAGCGACGGCTATCTGCCCCGGGTAGAGCGCGACTTTAGCGGCCATCTTCATTCGTCGCGCGGCGAATGAACGGATCCACGGCTCGTATAAAGCGAAAAAACCGGTGGTCAGGCTGAGAGTCAGGAAAATCGTCAGCCCCCCGGGACCGAACAGGCCGGCGCCACTGGATAGGAACGAATAAAGAAGTCCGAAGAGAAACATCATCAGTACCGCGCGGGTGAAACGCGCACCGGATATCCAGGATATTGCCCGGCCTTCCAGTCCTCTCCAGCCAGCTACTTGCACCACCGCCCGCGCGACGCGGTCCACGTGACCGACCAGGTGCGTTTCTCTCTTCTTGACGAAGGTATTGGCAAATCCTGAGAACACGCTGATCAGATATGTTATCAATGCCGCCAGGAACACATTGCTTCCCACCACTTTCCAGTCCGTGGATACCTCTCGCGGCGTCGGGATAGTCTTGAAATACTCCGTGGTGTGGGGAAGGCTTGGCGGCGCCTCCGCAGGCTGGACGCCGCTGACACCCGTTTGTTGAGTGACAACGTCTGTTGCCTACGTGAAAGTCAGCCGCCCCGGCTCCGAGCTTACGGAAAGAAATGGCGGCGGCGTCTGACTACCGGCGCCCATGCGTTCAACAAGAGCCTGCGACACTTGGGCTGGGTTCACATCCAGCGGCATACCCCTGATGTCCAGGCGACCGTCCACCGCCGATACGGTTGCCACGACAGTCAGGTCCCCTGTCTCCACCTTCACGGCATTTCCCGCCAGGATGTGGATTTTCGTGCCGGGTGGGAACGGTGGCGGCAGATTGCTCCCGATATCGCGGTCCGTCAAGACGAACGTCTTGCTGCCGGGGACCGTTGTTTTGGCTTCGACGGCAGCGGCCGTCTGCGGCTGCGAAGGGCGGGAAGCGAAGGCGCGAAGCTGAGCAGTATCGCTGCGCTCGCCGACAAGATAGGGTATGTCGCCGGAGCGTACTTCGCGGAAGCCTATCACGCCCACACTGATTGGGCCCGACGCGCCGTCGAGACGCGGGAGGGTGGCCTCCAGGGAGGACAGGACGTTGAGGACCTCGGACGGCGTGGCCGCGCCAGACGCCAGGGCGGGTATGACCACGCCCTGGCGGGAAGCGAGTTGTGGGATGATCACGGGGGTCAGCGCGGGTCCGCTGGCGGAGACCATCGCAATACGGACGGTACCCTGGCTCACCTCGACACTCGTCTCTCCGTCATCGCGCACCGCCATGATGAAACTTGTGCTTCCACCGACGACGATCGTCGTCGGCGCCTTCAGCTCGAAGAGAGAATTCCTGGAAGAGGGTGGAGCGACTTTGTTGATAACCTCTCCCCGCAGTACCCTGGCTTTCACAACAACGTTCACTTCGTCCGGAGGAGGGGGCGCCGACCCGCGGACCATCGCCAGCATGCGGGTGAGAACCGCGGGCTTGTTGAGGGTGCGCGTGGATTCCTCGAGGACCATGTCGACCGGGCCGGTAACGCGACTGACAGTTCCATCGGCGTAAAGGAGGAAAGCATCACCCCCGGCCGGAACGCGCAGCCTCGCGTCTGGGCTCAGCGATGCCAGACTCCCGACGATTTGCTCCTTCTGACCTCCAGGCGTCAGCACGGAGGCTTTCCCCTGGACGACTCGAAGTGTGGTGGGCACTTCCTCGCGGCTTTCTGTCGGCAGGAGTCCCCACAAGGCAATAATTCCGAGTACGACCGCGCTCAGGAGCAGGATGTCCGCCAGAGTTCCGACTACTCGTCGCATTGCCGCTTTCCTCCGACATAAACCACAAGAACGGGTAGGTCATACCACATCCCGCCGCGAACGTCAACTTTCGTGGGTTCTCTCGCAACTCATGGTACAGGTGCTCACGAGCGGACACGTCGCGGACCGAGTTGTCTCTCCCTCTTCTTCCGAGAGAGGGGTGGGGGAATGAGGCGTCCGCGCTAAATCCACCGCCTCCACCGGAAGTAGACCGTGATGCCGATGGCTACGACCGCCATGAAGCCCAGCACGCCGAAGTAGCCGAACGGCCACTCCAACTCCGGCATGTTTCGGAAGTTCATGCCGTAGATACTGGCGATCAGCGTGAGCGGCATGAAAATCGTAGCCACCGTGGACAGCACCTTCATAACTTCGTTGGAGGTGCTGGTCGCCGCCGACAGGTAAACGGCCAGAGCGCCCTCGGCCAGGCTGACCTGTGACTCGATGGTGCGCGCCGTGCGGGCCATGAGGTCGTGCACGTCCGCGAAGTACACCCGCGTCTCCGGACGGATGAAGAAGAGCGGTTCACGGGCGAAGCGGAGGAGGACGTCGCGCTGGGGCGAGGCGACGCGGCGCACGTGCAGGATGCTGCGCTTCACCTGCAGGATGCGCAGCAGGACGCGACGGTTTGGCCTGTCCAGGGCTTCACGTTCCAATATGTCCAGTGTCTCCCCTAGCTTGTCCAGCACGGGCGTGTAGTTGCTGGCCATCTTGTCCAGAATGGCGTGAAGCAGGAAATCCAGCCCTTTGCCAAGGCGTTCCGGCTGTTCCTGGCAGCGCTCCCATGTCTCGGCGATGGAGGGGAGGGGGTCAAGGTGGAAGGTCAGCAGGTAGTTGGCGCCCACGTAGAAGTCCAGCTCCACGGTCTGGACCTGGTCCGCGGCGCCGTCCATGCGGATGCCATGCACTGCCGCGAAGATGTAACTGTCGTAGTCGTCAATCTTCGGGTACTGCACGACGTTGTAGCAGTCCTCGATGGTCAGAGGATGGAACTGGAAGACCTCCTTGAGGATGCTTCCCTCCTCCGTGCTGGGACTGTCCAGGTCAACCCACAGAAGCCCTCGGCGGCTGGCGACGGCCTCCGCAATCTGCTGGGGCGTCAGGTCCCTGGTCAGCGCTCCTTGCTCGTCTCGGTACATGGAACGGATCATCGTCGCGCGAACCTCCTGCGTGGCCGTTTCCCCTATTGTACGCGCCTTTCCAAGCGGTGTTTACGCCCTACCTGGGGCCATGCTATGATGACCGTGAACACCTTCCCAAGGAGTCCGCTCTGTTCAAGCTGTTCCGCCGCTCCGAGAAGACCGAGCAGGGGATCAAAAAGACCCGCGACACGCTCTTTGGGCGTGTGCTGGGCCTGTTGAAGGGCTCCAGCATTGACGAGACGCTCTGGGACGAGTTGGAGGAGGCCCTGATAGCGGCTGACGTAGGGGCCGCCACGGCGGCGCGGCTCGTCCAGAACGTGCGGGAGCGGGTGCGCCGCGAGGGCATCACCACCCCGGAGGGGGTGCGCGGCGCCCTCCAGTCCGAGGTGGTGGCGGCGCTGACCGTGCCGTACAAAGGCGCGCTGCGGCCCGCCGAGAACGGCGGTCAGGCGGTGCTGCCCAGGCCCCTGGTGGTCCTGGTGGTCGGCGTGAACGGCACAGGCAAAACGACCAGCATCGCCAAGCTGGCGCGCTACTTCCATGACCAGGGCAAGTCGTTGGTGCTGGCCGCGGCGGATACGTTCCGCGCCGCCGCCATTGACCAGCTCAAAGTGTGGGGCGAGCGCGTCGAAGCGCCCGTCATCGCGCACCAGCCGGGCGCCGACCCCGGCGCCGTTGCTTTCGACGCGCTCCAGGCGGCCCGCAATCGCAACGCGGATGTGCTGCTCATTGATACGGCGGGCCGGTTGCACACCAAGACAAACCTCATGGAGGAGCTGAAGAAGATTCGCCGCGTGCTCGCGCGGCTGGACCCCGCCGCTCCCCACGAGGTGCTGCTGGTTTTGGATGCCACCACCGGCCAGAACGCGGTGGCGCAGGGGCGCGTGTTCGCCGAGGCGGTAGGTATCACGGGCCTTGTGCTGACCAAGCTGGACGGCACGGCGAAGGGAGGCGTGGTGATCCCACTTTGCCAGGAGTTGAAGGTGCCCATCCTGTTCATCGGCACGGGGGAGCAGGCGGACGACTTCGCGCCGTTTCAGCCGGCGGAGTTCGCCGCGGCCCTCTTTGCTCCGTAACTTGCACACAGGCAGAAGACGCGGCCCGCCAGTGAGCTTTCCGTCGTGACCTCCCTCGCAGTCTGGTGGCTTACCGCCCTGCTCCTGGGGCTTGCCGCCTTTCCGCTCGCCTTCGCCCTGTTCGCCCGCCTGCACGACCGAGGGTACGGGTTGTCCAAGGCGCTGTCCCTCCTCCTCGTCGGGTACGCGGTGTGGCTGATGGGCTACTCCGGCGTGCCCATGCTCCGTCTCACCATCGTCCTGATGGTGGGCGTCCTCGTCATGGCGGGCGGCTACGCGGCGTACCGGCAGAGGCGGGAGCTGCGCGCCTTTCTGACCGCCGAGTGGCCGTCGCTCCTGGCGATGGAGGGAGTCTTCCTCCTGACCTTCGCTCTGTGGGGCGCGGTGCGGTTCTACGATCCGCACATCAGCGGCACCGAGAAGCCCATGGACTTCGGCTTCATGAACGCGGCGCTCCGCAGCGAGCGCTTCCCGCCCCAGGACATGTGGCTGTCCGGCTTCTCCATCAGCTACTACTACTTCGGCTACGTCATCATGGCGATGGTGACGCGGCTGACGGATGTGCCTTCCGCGGAGGGCTACAACCTCGCGCTGGCGCTCATACCGGCGCTGGTGGCCAGTGGGACGTGCGGCATCGTGTTCAGCCTGGTGCGCGGGAGCGGCGGCAGCCGGCGTCGCGCGATAGCCTTCGGCGCGCTGGGCGTCGTCCTTTTCATATTCATCAGCAACCTGGCCGGGGCGCTGGAGTTTGTGCGCGCTCGCGGTCTGGGCGCCGTGGAGTTCTGGCGCTGGATCGGCATCAAGGGGCTTGAGGTCCCCGCTGCAACCCCTTTGTGGGCGCCGCGCGACTTCTGGTGGTGGTGGCGCTCCACGCGGCTGATAGACACCGTGGCGAACGGCCAGAGCCTGGACTACACCATCACCGAGTTCCCGTCCTTCAGCTTCCTGCTCGGCGACATGCACCCGCACGTGATGGCGTTGCCCTTCGGGCTGCTCGTGGTGGGCCTTGCGCTGAATCTGCTGCGAGGTGGCATTGGACCCCGATGCATCGGGGCGGGCGAGGCGACGCTCAGTGTGGACGGGCTGGCGCGGCGGCCCTTCGTGCTGCTGGCGATGTGCCTGGCGATCGGCGCGATGGGCTTTCTGAATAGCTGGGACATGCCGGCTTACGGCGCCGTCTTCGCGATAGCCGCCCTGCTGCACGGCCACCTGCTCCGCGATACGCCGGGTGTGGCGCTGCCACGCATCATCGGGGGCGTGGCGCTGGTCTTTCTGGGGGCCATCGTCCTGTACCTGCCGTTCTATCTGCACTTCAGCAGCCAGGCGTCCGGCATTCTTCCTGTGCGCGGCCCGGGCACCCGGCTCCTGCATTACATGCTGTTCTGGGGCGTCCTTCTGTTCTTGGGCGCGAGCCTGCTTGCCCGACGCGCGTGGGAGGCGTGGCGCGAGAGGCCGGCCCCGTGGCGCGAGCTGCGGCTTTACCTGCTGGCCGCCTTCGGTCTCTTTCTCGTGTGGATTCCCGTGGAGTTCGTGCTGTCCGTGCTGGACAGCCGCACCAACTCGGGGATATGGGGCGCCATCCTCTCGCGTTTTATCAACGTCCTGCCCATGTCGCTGCTCGTGGCGGCGGGCATCTTCGCCC
Organism: Dehalococcoidia bacterium; assembly: GCA_030648205.1. NCBI lineage: Bacteria > Bacillati > Chloroflexota > Dehalococcoidia > Dehalococcoidia bacterium. The sequence goes on from JAUSIH010000046.1 coordinate 51,872, forward strand.
TCGTGCCCCGCACGGCGGGGCGGCGGGAGCGGCGCGACGACCTCTTTGCGCTGACGCTGGTCACTCTGGGTTTCGGCCTGACGCTTGTCCCGGAGCTGTTCTTCCTGAAGGACTTCTTCGGGTCGCGCATGAACACCATGTTCAAGGTGTACTATCAGGCCTGGGCGCTGCTGGCCGTCGGGTCGGCGTACGCGCTCCACACGCTGACCGGGCCGCATGGCTTCCGCGGGCCCGCAACGAAATACGTGTGGACGGGCGCCGGCATCCTGCTGCTGGCGGCCAGTCTCTACTACCCGGCCACGGCCATTCCGGACAAAACGCGCAGCTTCAGCGGCGCGCCTACGCTGGACGGCATCGCCTTCGTCCGCGACCGGCAGCCCGCGGAGTACGAGGCCATCGCCTGGCTGCAGCGCAACGTCCAGGGCACGCCCGTCATCCTGGAGGCGGTGGGGGATGACTACACCGAGTTCGGACGCATCTCGGGGCGCACCGGCCTGCCGACTCTTCTGGCCTGGCCCGGCCATGAGCTTCAGTGGCGCGGGTCGGCGGCCCCGCAGACGGGTCGGCGTGAGGCCGTGGATGAGATTTACAAGACGCAGGACCCGGCGCGGGCGCGGGAGTTGCTGGCGCAATATAACGTGCAGTACGTTTACGTCGGCGCGCCGGAGCGCCGCGTGTACGGAGAAACAGGCCTCGCCAAGTTCGATACCTTCATGGACCGCGCATGGGAAAAAGACGAGGTGGTCATCTACCGTGCGCGAGGTAGATAGCGCGGTTTGCCCCGATTCTCGGGGCTTTTCTGATATGATATGCTCGCCATCCTAACGAACCGCATGGTGGTGCGTCCCTCATGGCCAAAATAGTCAGTCGGCCCTTGGAGATAGCCGAACGGGCGCGGCAGCGTCAGCAAGCGCCGCCTGCGCCCCTGCCCGCCGCGATGCCCCTGCTCCGATGGGAATTGGTCCTGTACGTCGCGTTGCTGGCGGTGGCCGCGGGCATGCGCTTTTGGGACCTGGGCAGCCGCGCCTACCACCACGACGAGAGCCTTCACGCCGTCTATAGCTGGTATCTCTACGTGGGCCGGGGCTACGAGCACAACCCCATGATGCACGGCCCCTTCCAGTTCATCGCCAACACGCTGGTCTTCACGCTCTTCGGCGCGAGCGACTACACCGGACGTATCTTCTACGCCCTTTTCGGCACCGCGCTCGTCGGCATGGCCTTCTTCCTGCGGTCCTACCTGGGCCGCGCCGGCGCGTTGTGCGCCGCGGGACTGCTGGCTCTCTCGCCGACGCTGCTGTACTTCAGCCGGTTCGCGCGCAACGACATTCTGATAGCTGTGTGGACGCTCGGACTGGTCATCTGCATGTGGCGGTACATGGATGAGCGGCGCACGGGCTACCTGTACGGATTTGCCGCCATCCTTGCCCTGAGCTTCAGCACGCAAGAGAACACGTACCTCCACGCAGTCATGCTGGGGCTGTTCCTGGGGATTGTGTCGCTGGCGCAGCTTCTGGCGACGGTCCGGCGCGTGGGCGTCGGCGGGCTGGTCCGTATCCACAAGCGCTTCGGCCTCCGGCGGCTGTCGCCCCCCGCGACGTTGCTGGTGTTGCTCGTGACGCTGACCCTGCCGTTGTGGGCCGCGGGCGTGAGCGTTCTCCAGAAGCCGTTAGGGCTCGTCCTGGCGAGCGACGCGTTCAACGTCGGCCCCATCGGTCTTCCCGATGGTCGTGGAGTGGCCGTGGCCCTGGTCGCCACCGGCTTGGCGCTGGTCCTGGGGGCCTACGCGGGCACCCTCTGGCACAGGCGCCGGTGGTTCATCTGCGCCGGCATCTACTGGGCCATCTTTGTCACACTCTTCAGCACCGTGTTCACCTACCCGACCGGCGTCGCGACGGGCGTCTGGCAGTCGCTGGGGTACTGGCTGGTGCAGCAGGATGTGGCCCGCGGCGGACAGCCCTGGTACTACTACTTCGTCCTCCTGCCCATCTACGAGTTCCTGCCTTTCCTCTTCGCGCTGGCGGGGATGGTGTACTACTGGTTCAAGGGAGACGCCTTTAGCTGGTTCCTGACATTCTGGATTATCGTTGCTTTTGCGCTCTACGCGTGGGCCGCGGAGAAGATGCCCTGGATTTCGGTGCACCTGGCGTTGCCTCTGGCCCTGATGGCGGGCAAGCTCCTGGGCGACGTGGCGGAGCGCATCCCCTGGCGGCGCGCGGCCTCCACTGGCGCGGCGTGGCTCCTCGTGCTGCTGCCCCTCGCGCTTGTCGCCCTCGGCTCTATCGTCGCAATCCGCCAGTGGTCCCCCGACCTCAACGTAGTGCTGCGGAACACTCTGCCGTACGTGGCGCTGACTGTCCTGGCGTACCTGGGCTACAGAATCGTCGAGCGGGCGGGCCGCAAGCTGGCCGGGCAGGTGGTGGTCATAGGGCTGGCGGGCGTGCTCGCGGTCTTTTCTGTGCGGGCGGCGGTCCAGGTCAGCTACAAGAACGGCGACGTGCCGGTGGAGATGCTGGTGTACACGCAGACGTCGCCGGACGTGCCCAAGCTCATGCGCGACATTGAGCGTGTGGCATGGGCTACGGGCGAGGGCAAGGACATGCGCATCACGGTTGACGGCTCGGACGGCTACGTGTGGCCGTGGGCCTGGTACCTGCGCGACTACAAGAATGTGGCCTACCAGGACCTGGCGCCGGGCGTGGAGCCTCAGGGCAGGGTGGTGCTGGCGAACGCATCCAACGAGTCCCGCATGCAGCCTTACCTGGACAAATTCCGGCGCGGGCAGCGCTACAGCCTCCGGTGGTGGTTCCCGGAGGACTACCGTGGCCTCACTCCGGAGCGACTGTGGACGGAGTTCGCCGACAAGGACAAGTTCATGGACATGTGGCGCTACTGGATGTTCCGCGATTTGAAGAGCAAGCTCGGCTCGGCGGACGCCGTCGCCTACTTCGCCAAAGATGTGCCCGGCCTTGCGCTGGCGCCTTCGGACGCGCCCTCCGAGCGTGCCTTCGCCCACCTGAACGCGGGCGTCAGTCCGTAGGCGCGGCCTGGTGTTGCGCCGCCTTCTCCCGCTCAACTATACTGGGCTGCTGGCCCTGCCCCGATGGATCGGGGCGGTCTCTAGGGAGTTGGCCTTTTGCTGAAGCAGCGTCGTTTCTGGCTCGGCCTGGTGGTCAGCCTCGCCTTCCTCTACCTTTTCCTCCAACGCGTGGACTTCGCGGCCACAGGCCGGGCGCTGGCCCAGGCCAGCTACATCTATCTCATCCCCGCGGTGGCTGTGTACTTTGGCGCGGTATGGTTCCGCGCGCTGCGCTGGCGCTTCCTGCTGCAACCGCTGAAAGAAACCTCGACGCGCCGCCTGTACCCCGTAGTGGTCATCGGCTACATGGCGAACAACCTGCTGCCCGTCCGGCTGGGCGAGCTTGTGCGGGCGTACTTTTTGGGTACGAAGGAGAACATCAGCAAGACGGCGGCCCTAGCGACCATCGCGGTGGAGCGCGTCTTTGACGGCATCGTGTTGCTGTTCTTCCTGGCGGCCGTAACGCCGTTCATCTCCCTGGGGAGCTTTCTGAACGCCTTCGCCGGTGGAAGTGGGATTCCGGCGGGATGGTTCGTGGCGCTCCTGGTCGCCCCCTTCGCGGTCGTGCTGACGGCGCTTCTGGTGGTGGCCGCGTCGCCGAAGGTGCGCCAGAAACTGGTCGGCCTGGCGCGACGGTTGCCCGCGCGCGTGGCGGACCGGGCGGCGGGGCTGGTGGACCTGTTCATCGCGGGGCTGGCGGTCCTCCGCAGCCCGTGGCGGCTTTTGGGCATCTTTGTCCTGTCGCTGCCGGTCTGGCTGGCGGAGGCGGCCATGTACCTGTTGATTGGGTACTCCTTCGGGCTGGAGGCGTCGCTGGGCTATCCGCTGGCCCTGGTCGTCTTCCTGCTGGTGACAGCGGCGGCGAACTTGGCGCTCATCGTGCCGTCGTCACAGGGGGGCGTCGGGCCGTTCGAGTGGGCGACGAAGACCGCTCTGGTCTTCTTCGGCGTGGCGGACGCCTCCGCGACGGCGTACGCCATCGTGCTGCACGCGGCGCTGCTTATCCCGGTCATCGCGATGGGCCTTCTGTTCCTGTGGACGGAGAATCTCTCCCTGGCGGATTTAACCCGCGAGCGCCTGACACTCAAAGGCGCGCAGTCTCAGGCGGCCCTTCCACGGAAAGACGCGCCGGATGAGGTGCAGCCGTGAAGATAGCGGTGATTGGCGGCGGTGTCCTGGGGATGGCTGCCGCGTACGAGCTCCTGAAGCGGGGCCAGCAGGTGGCCCTGTACGAGCGCGCGCCCGTCCTAGGCGGGCAGGTCCGGACGTTCAACGTGGGCGGCGGGCGTCTGGAGTGCTTCTACCACCACCTCTTCACCTCCGACGTGGACATGATTGACCTCATCCACGACCTGGGCCTTGGTGATAACCTGACGTGGATTCCCTCCCGTATGGGTTTCTTTCATGGGGGGCGGATACACAACTTCGTAACGCCCATGGACCTGCTGCGGTTCAGCCCCATCAGTATTGTGGACCGCGTGCGGCTGGGGTTGCTCGCTCTCTACCTGGGGCGGTTCTCCAACTGGGAGAAGCTGGAGGGCATCCCAGCGCAGGAATGGATTAATCGGTACGCGGGCAAGCGCATCTCCGACGTGGTGTGGGGGCCGCTGCTGCGCGGCAAGTTCGGCGACGCCGCCCGCGAGGTTGGCATGGTGTGGTTCTGGGGCAAGGTGTACCTGCGTTTTTCCTCCCGCAAGGGAGGCCGCGAGACGCTGGGCTACCCGCTGGGGAGCTTCGGGACAATTATCGAGGCGCTGGAGCAGCGCATCCGCGCAATGGGCGGAGAGGTCCACGCGCCCGCACAAATCAACCGGATTGTGGTGGAGGACGGGCGAGCCGTCGGACTTGAGCTGGGCGGCGACGGCGGGCCGACGGTGCGCCGCTTTGACCGGGTGCTCGCCACCGTGCCGTCGTACGTCTTCCCCCGGCTTGCGCCGGACCTACCCCCGGCCTACCTGGACAAGCTCCAGCGCGTGCGCTACCACACGGCGTTCTGCCTCATCCTTGTCATGAAACGGCCCCTGAGTCACATCTACTGGCTGAACGTGGCCGACAGGACGATTCCCTTCGTGGCGGCCATTGAGCAGACAAACTTCATCCCGCCGGAGCAGTACGGGGGCAAGCACATCGTGTACCTGTCCAACTACCTGCCCAAGACGCACCCTCTGTACGCCAAGAACGCGGACGAGATGTTCCAGGAGTTCCTCCCGCACTTGCGGCGCATCAACCCCCAGTTCGACCCGTCGTGGGTGGAGGAGAAGCACTTGTTCAAGGACGAGGCCGGGCAGCCCATCATCACCACCAATTACCTGAAGCAGATTCCGGAGCACAAGACGCCGTTCCGCGACCTGTGGCTCGCCAACACGACGCAGGTGTACCCGGAGGACAGGGGGACCAACTACAGCGTCCGGCTGGCGCGCAAGGTGGTCATCCTGATGCTGCGCGACGCGGGCCTGGACGTGCCCGCCAAGATGCTCCCCGGCCGGGTGCCGCGCTCCCTCGTGGGCCTGGAGCGGGAGGGCCTCTCCTGAGTGAGCTTTCCACGAAGCTTCGCGTGGCCTACGAATACACGTCGCCTGTGCGTCCGCTCATGGTTCCACATGTCCACCACAAGGGGGCTAGAGAATCGGGCATTGGAAGGCAGGTACTGGTTGTAGGGAAAGCGTCTCTCTTTTCCATTTACTGTTGCTTCCCCGCTCAAAAGAAATCTATGCAACTTAGTGGACGGAGATCCCCATATGACTCGCGAAAGTTCACGTCAATCTGAAAGAATGGAGATAATGCGGCGAGTGTGGGCCCTTGTGGCCGGGGTGGGCTGGGAGAATGCGCGGCGCAATATAGCGAGACTGTTTCATGCTGCTGTAGAGCGTGAGATCCCTTACCTAAGTAACTTGGGTGAAATATGGGTCAACAAAGAAAAGGAATGGACCGACCTACGGCGTGAGAAATACAAGCAACTGTCTTGGATGTCAAGAAGTGAAGGCATAATCTACCTGCCAGGGGACGTGATGCTTCAGCATGGCGTTCAGGATAGTAAGCAGCTTGTGCATGCAGGCGGTGAGGGCTACCTTTTTAGGCTTACCGGCAGCGCACAGCCGTTGGTAGAAGCTGCGGATCAGCAGGTTGTACCGGCTGGCCACCAAGGTTGCCATGTACAGCGCCGCCCTTACCGAGGCCCTACCACCCCAAGTAGTGCGCTTCCCTCGCAAGGTGCCACTGTCCCTGTTCAGTGGTGCCACCCCTGCCAGAGCAGCTATCTGCCGCCGATCCAGGGTTCCCAGCTCCGGCAGTTCTGCCAGCAGGGTCATGGTGAGCACCGGCCCTACCCCAGGCACACTGCGCAGCAGGTCCTCCTTCTCTCGCCACAGGGGACTCTGTCGCAGAGTACGCCCCAGTTCATCATCCAGCTTGGTCAACTCCTGTTCCAGCCAGTTGATATGGTCCTGGACCCCTGGCTTCACTCTGGGCAGTGCCGATCCCAGTCGGTTCTTCTCGGCTGTCCGCATCTCCACCACCTGACGCCGCCGTGCCAGCAAAGCTCCCAAGGCTTGGGCTTCGGCGTCGGGCAAGGGACGTGGCGTGGGCCGGACCCGCTCGGCAAACAGGGCCAGGGTCTGGGCATCCAGCCGGTCTGTCTTGGCCAGCCTACCCATGGCCTTGGCAAAGTCCCGCACCTGGCGGGGATTGACCACCGTCAGGGGCACCGCAGCGGCAGCCAGGGCAGCTACCAAGGGCAATTCCAGACCTCCGGTGGCTTCCAAGACCACCAGCGCAGGTTGCAACTCCTGCAAACGGGTCACCACTTGAGCAATCCCCGCTCCATCATTGGTGGCCCGCCATTGTGCTTCCGTGGGGGTCACTGCAACATCCAGATGGGCCTTGGCCACGTCAACTCCCACGTATTGTGGTATGGTTTCCATCAGTCACCCTCCTTTCTGGCCCGACCTTGCATGATACGGGCTCATATGGCCCTGACAACTGTTCGGGCTCTAACCAATATAGGGTGGGACGACCTTGCTGAGCTACGGTCTCATTGGACCTAGGATGACACGGCCTATCACACCCCTTACTAAGATACAAGGGTGAGCGGCGATTTTCCGAGATTGCTCTTGCCGCATTCCCCGCGCCCATGCTAAGATAAACAGCCCATTGTGCGGGAATTCACGACCCTGGTCTGCAAGGAGGGTCTATGGCGACTGCCCTGGCGGATGTCATCGCCGCTTTGAAGAAAGAGTCTGAAGTCACCGTCCTCTCCGCCCTCATCGAAGTCCAGGAGCAGCTTCACTACCTGCCGCCCGAGTCCATCCCCGCCGTCGCTGAGCTGACCGGCCTTTCCGTCAACGACGTGTACACGGTCGCCACGTTCTATACCCACTTCCGCTTCAGTCCACCCGGAGAGCACGTCGTCGAGGCGTGCTGGGGCCCGTCCTGCCACCTGCGCGGCGCTTCGGAGGTGATGGCCGCCATCGAGAAGGCGGTGGGCGCGACGTTCGACAGCGATACGCCCGACGGCAAGTTCACGCTGCGCAGGCTCTCGTGCGCGGGCGCCTGCGGCCACGGGCCGGTGGTCGTGCTGGACCACAAGATGCGCGGCAACATAGGCCCGGCGGACGTGACCGCCTTTGTTGAGCAGGCACGGAAGTCCGGCGGCGAGCATCATTAGGCGAGGGTGAGGAAGCGATGCCGAGCACATACGATGAGTTGAAGCGACGCGCCCTCGCCGAAGCGCAGGTAGCGGGCCTGGGCGGCAGGCCCGTCATCACGGTGGGCATGGGCATCTGCGGCGTCTCCGCGGGCGCCCGCGAGGTGTACGCCGCCCTCCAGGATGAGCTGAAGAAGCAGGGCGTTGACGCCGTGCTGCATCCGGTGGGCTGCGTCGGGTTCTGCTACGCGGAAACGCTGGTGGACATCGCCCGGCCCGGACAGCCGCGCATATCGTACAAGAACATCACGCCGGAGCGCGTGCCGGAGCTGGTCCGCGACGCCGTCACGGGCGCCAACCTCCGCTCCGACCTGGCCCTGGGCGCATGGGGCGCATCGCCGTCGCCGGCCATTCCGAACATCCATGAGTTCCCGGAGTGGAAGCACCAGGTCCGCATCGCCACGCGCAACTGCGGCGTCGTGGACCCGGAGAACACACTGGACTACATCGCACGGGGCGGGTATGCCGCGCTGAACAAGGCGCTGTTCGACATGAAGCCCGACCAGGTCATTGACGAGGTCATCAAGTCGAACCTGCGTGGTCGCGGCGGCGCGGCCTTCCCGACGGGCCAGAAGTGGAAGTTCCTGGCGGGCTCGCCCGGCCCGGTCAAGTACATCCTCTGCAACGGGGAAGAGGGCGACGCCGGCGCGTTCAACGACAAGGCGCTGCTGGAGAGCGACCCGAACACCGTGCTTGAGGGAATAATCCTGGCCGGTTACGCCACACGGGCCACCAAGGGGTACATCTTCATCCGCTGCGAACACTGGCTCCCCATCCAGCGGGCGCGTCGCGCCATCAAGCAGGCGTATGATCTGGGTATCCTGGGCAAGAACATCATGGGCTCTGAGTTCAGCTTTGACGCCGCGGTAGCCCAGACGGGGGAGTCCTACGTCTCTGGTGAGGAGACAGCCCTGATGGAGGCCATCGAGGGCAGGCGCGCCATGCCGCGCCCGCGACCGCCGTTCCCCGCGGCGGTCGGACTTTGGGGCAAGCCCAGCAACATCAACAACGTGAAGACATACTCGTATGTGCCAGAGATAGTGGCCAGGGGCGGCGCGTGGTACGCCTCCGTTGGCAGTGAGCGCAGCAAAGGCACGGGCCTGGTCTGCCTCTCCGGCGATATTCGCAAGCCCGGCCTATATGAGCTGCCCTTCGGTCTGCCGCTGACCGCCGTCATCCGGGACGTCGGCGGAGGCTGTCCGGACGGCAAGAAGGTCAAGTTTCTCCAGACCGGCGGCCCGCTGGGCGGCTTCCTGCCCGCCTCGCTGATGGAAAAGACGCCCATGGACTTCGATGCCATGAACGCCACGGGCGCCATGTTCGGCTCCGGCGGCATCATCGTCGGCAGCGAGGACGCGTGCGTGGTGGATGTGACCAGGGTGCTGACCGAGTTCAACGCGGACGAGTCCTGCGGCAAGTGTTTCCCGTGCCGCCTGGGCACGCACCACATCAACCAGATCATGAGCCGCATCGCCGAGGGCAAGGGCAGGCCCCAGGATATGCAGACGGCGCTGGGCCTGGCGCCGAGCCTGGCGGCGTCGCTGTGCGCCCACGGCCAACTGGCCACGAATCCCATACGCACCGCCTATCAATACTTCAAGGATGAGATCGAAGCGCACATCAAGGAAAGACGCTGTCCCGCGGGCCGGTGCGCCGCCATGCGGTCCCACGGGTCGGGAGCGCTCGCGGGCGCCGGCAACAAGCGGTAGAGATAGGAGACGGCGACCATGACCCAGCAGCAGAGCAAGCTGGTTACCCTCACCGTTGACGGTGTCGAGGTCAAGGTGCCGCCGGGGACCACTATCCTGGAAGCGGCCAAGCAGGTGGGCATCAACATACCGTACCTGTGCTACCACCCCATGCTCAAGCCCTACGGCGCTTGTCGCATGTGCGTGGTGGAGGTGGAGAAGCAGCGCGGTCAGCCTGCCTCCTGCACCTCGCCTGTCTCCGAGGGCATGATGGTCAAGACCAACACTCCGGACGTGCAAAAGACGCGCAATGACATCATGGACCTTGTCCTGTCCGAGCACCCCCACGGCTGTCTCACATGCTGGCGCGTGATTCACTGCGGGCCGGAGGACATCTGCCTGCGCAACGTCAGCGTCATTGATCGGTGCGTCATCTGCCCCAAGAACTATCGCTGCGAGCTTCAGTTCATGGCCTGGGACTTCAAGGCGAAGGACACGCCCCTGGGCTATCACTACCGCAACATCCCGCTGTGGAACAAGAATCCCCTCATCGACCACGACATGAACCTGTGCATCGTCTGCGGGCGCTGCGTCCGCGCCTGCAACGAGATAGAGGGCGTGGACGCCATCGTCTTCATCCAGCGGGGCGGCAGGACCATCGTGGGCACGTCGCAGGCCGGCAGTCTGGCGGAGTCCGGCTGCACCTTCTGCGGCGCGTGCGTGGACGTCTGTCCCGTGGGCGCTATCGTGGAGAAGGACAGCAAGTGGGCCGGCCCGGCGCGGCGCACCGCCACGACGATATGTCCGCATTGCCCTGTGGGCTGCCAGCTCGGCGTGGGCCTGGACAAGGACGGCAAGATCATCCGTGTCATGCCTGACCTGGACGGCCCCGTGAACCGGGGCCACGCCTGCGCTTGGGGGAAGTTCGGCATCGTGGACTACGTGCACAGCAAAGATCGGCTGACGACTCCGCTTGTCCGCAAGGACGGTCAGCTTGTGCCCGCCACATGGGACGAGGCGCTGGAGGCCGCGGCCAGGGCCTTCGCCTCCCACACGGGAAGCGAGGTCGGAGTCGTCGCTTCGCCGCGCTCCACCAACGAGGACCTGTTCGTCCTGCAGAAGTGGGCGCGGGTCGTCGCGCTGACTAACAACATTGACCATACTGACCACATGTTCCTGCCCAGCTCGCCGCAGGGCATCTCCAGGGCCCTCGGCGGCGCGCAGATGACGGGGAACTGGCAGGACATTGAGAAAGCAACCTGCCTCCTGGCCGTGGGCGCGGACCTGATGGCGGACCAGCCGGTCATCGGGGCGCGTGTGCGCAAGGCGGTCCAGCGTGGCCAGAAGCTCATCGTCGTGGACCCGCGCCGCACCGAGTCGGCGCTGCTCTCCACTGTGTGGCTCCGGAACAGGCCCGGCACAGAGGTGGCCGTCCTGGGCGGCATCATGCGCGTCCTCCTGGACGAGCGCCTGTGGAACGCGGCGTACGTGGAGCAGAGGTGCGAGGACTTCGCTGTCGTGCAGAAGGCGGTCGCCGCTTTCGACCTGGACACCGTCGAGAAGACAACGGGCGTGCCGAAGGCCCACATTGAGCTGGCGGCGCGCCTGCTGGCGAAAGCCAGCCCTCCGTGCATCGTCTATTCCGCGCGCACGAATTTGCCCGGTCACGACACGGACATAGCGGCGGCGCTGGCGGACATGGCCCTGCTCACCGGCGCCATCGGCCGGCCGGGCGGAGGGCTGAACATCATGCGCCGCGAGGCGAACGGACAGGGCGCCACGGACATGGGATGCGTGCCTATCGCCCTGCCCGGCTCCGGGCATCTGGACGACGTGGCTGCGCGCACTCCGTTCGAGCGGGTGTGGGGCAAGGCCCTGCCCAGTCAGCCGGGGTTTTTCGTTCGGGATATGCTGGCCGCCGCGCGCCAGGGTAGCCTGAAGGCCATGCTCGTCGTGGGGAACGGCGACCTGGCGGCCCGCTACGCCGCCTACGGAGCGGAGGAAGCGCTGCGGTCGCTGAAGGCGCTGGTGGTGGTGGACATGGCGATGACGGATATGGCCCGGCGGGCGGACGTCGTTCTGCCCGCGGCCTCGTTCGCCGAAGCGGACGGCAGCTATACCAACGTGGAACGGCGTATCCAGCGGCTGCGCAAGGTCCTGGACGCGCCCGGGCAGGCCAAGCCTGCCTGGTGGATTATCGCCAAGCTGGCGGAGAAGGCCGGCGCTCAGGGGTTCGACTATCACGCGCCCGTTGATGTGCTGAAGGAGATCACCGGCCTGGTCCCCACCTACGAGGGCGTCACCTACGCGGGCATCGAGCGGGGCGGCCTCCAGTGGCCGGTCGCCGGAGCGCGACACGCAGGCACACCCATCCTCCATACCGAGACGTTCTCGCGCGGCAAGGGCCGCTTCCAGCCGTTCCAGCACAAGGCGCCGCAAGCGCCGCTCGCGGACGGACGCCTGACCGTGATGACGGCGCTCATGCGTGAGATTGCGGGCGTGCGGGAGCTGAAGCACAGGAACCTGGCGGAGGTGCACCCGGAGGACGCCGCGGCCCTTAAGCTTGTGGAAGGGGACCTGGTGGCTGTTCAGACCCCCGCGGGCGTCGTTGAGGCCCATATCAGGGTGACGGCCGAGGCGGCCAGAGGCTATGTGATGCTGAGCCTCTCCATGGGCGATGTGGAGCCGCCAGCCATCCTCTCCCAGCCCGTCGGCAACCCTGCCGCGGCTCTTGCGGATATCGTCGTTGCGCACGTGGCGCTGGAAAAAGCGGCGGCGCCCGTGGTATAATGAGCCATGATATGAGTGGAGTGAACCACATCTCCGCGCCTGACAAAGTATCCAGCAGGCCCATTACGACTGCCGGAGGAAGGGTAGTTTGACCGCAACCGCGAGGGTGCGGTCGTTTCTTTTGTATGACCACTATAGCGACTGAGGCGCCCAAGAAGAAAGCACAAATTCGCCTTGTAGCTCCGTGCACACGCGACTGCCCCGCGGGCATTGACATCCCGCGGTACATAGGCTACGTGCTGCAGGGCCGTTACTCGGAGGCGATGGCTGTCGTACGTGAGCGGATGCCGTTTCCCTCGGTGTGCGCGCACGTCTGCTACCGCCCCTGCGAGACCGGATGCCGTCGCAGCAAGCTGGACGAGCCGGTGGCCATTAACGCGCTCAAACGCGTGGCCGCGGACAACGACGTGAAGAAGGTCTGGCGGCGTGACTGGAAGCTCGCCCCGCCCACGGGCCGGCGCGTTGCCATTGTCGGCTCGGGGCCCGCGGGGCTCACCGCCGCGTACTACCTGTCGAAGGTGAAGGGACACGGCGTCACCATCTTCGAGGCGCTGCCGGAGCTGGGCGGGCAACTGCGCATCGGCATACCGGCGTACCGCCTGCCACGCACGCTGTTGGACGAAGAGATCGACATCATCGTGGAGGCGGGCGTCAAGGTCGTCCGCAACACGCGGCTGGAGCGCCCGACCGACCTGCTGGACATGGGGTTCAACGCCGTGCTCATTGCCTGCGGCACGATGAAGCCGAACACGATGGGCATCCCCGGCGAGGACCTGTCGGAGGTCATTGACGGCGTGCGCTTCCTGGCTGACGCCAACTTGGGCCGCCGCACATCCGTCGGCGCGCGTGTCGCGATCATCGGCGGCGGCAACGTCGCCCTCGACTGCGCGCGGGTGGCGCTGCGCCTGGGTGCCCAACACGCCGTCATCATCTACCGGCGCACCCGGCAGGAGATGCCCGCGTATGACTTCGAGGTTGAGGAGGCGGTGCGCGAGGGCGTGGACCTGATGTACCTGGCGTCGCCGCAGAAGATTGAGCAGGTGGGCGGCGCGCTGCGGCTCCATCTCCAGCGGATGCAACTCGGTGAGCCGGACGCGTCGGGCCGTCGCCGCCCCGTGGCCGTCCCGGGTGAGACGTTTACCATGGATGTGGACAACGTTCTTGCGGCCATCGGGCAGTCGGCGGACACCGCGCCGTTCGGCCTGGATGTGAACAAGGACGGCACGATCAAGGCGGAAAAGGGGTCGGTCAAGGCGTCTATGCCCGGTGTGTACGTCGCGGGCGACGTTCTGACTGGCCCGGTGAGCGTTATCGAAGCGATAGCCGGCGGGCGGACTTCGGCGCAGGCCATCGACAAGTACCTGGGTGGCAATGGCGACATAGGTGAGACGCTGGCACCGCCGCCGGGCGAGGAGCTGCTGATGCCCGCCACAGTGGCGCCCAGGGGCGAGAAGCGGACGCTGGTGATAGAGCTGGACCCGAAGGAACGCATTCAGAGCTTTGGCGAGTGCGCTCTGGTCCTCACCGAGTCTGAGGCGCACCGCGAGGCCCTGCGCTGCATCCACTGCGACCAATGGCGCGCGCAGGGCGTGCCCTCTGTCTGGCCCAAGGGTGTCAAGACTGATTAGGGCTTACCCGTCGTTAGTCAAAAGAGGGCAGGCCGCGCGGCCTGCCCTCTTTGTTTGCGTGCGCCATACCGCGCGAGTCGCTCGCGGTTGGGAGCATCTGTCCCGGTTTTAGGATTCAGGGCGCCGGGGCCATGTGGCTGCTGGCCGCGCGGGTGCTTGCTATTGCTTCACGTCCTGCACGTTGAAGCGCCAGCGAAGGGTCTGCACCGGTTCCACCGGGTCGTTGCTGCGCACGTCAATAGCGAACACGTGTGGTCCGCCCATTCCCTGGTGCATGCCCATCCACAGGGGCACCTCAAGGATCGTTCTTTCACCCTGTTGCAGCGTGGTCGCACCGACCACGGCTTCGGGCGGTCAGCACCCCTGCTCGACGCGCACGACGGGCGCCTTGTTCAGCACGAGTGGCGAGGTCCCAACGTTGCGCAGGGTGAACTGCTCGTACATCGGCCAGTCGTAGGGCACGGTGCCGACGTCTATGATACCTTTGTCAACCTGCAGTCTCGGCCCGGAGCCTGACGGCGGCGCGTCGTTCGCTACCGCAAAACGCAGGGACAGTGTGGTCATCGGCTTCGCGGGGTCGTTCGACGGCACTTTCACGAGGAGCCGGTGCGGGCCAAGCTGCGTGTGCCGACTGAATGTGATGGGGAGCAGCACCGCGTCATTGGGCTGGATATCGGTGGTCTTCTCGACGGTCTTTGCCGTCGCGCATCCCTGCTCGACGTCAATGCTGACCGGCCCCACGCGGAGCGGCTTGTCGCCGCGGTTCATGACCACGAAGGTCTGCACGCCCATCTGGTCCTGCGGCACCATGCCCATGTCCACGGCGAGCGTGTCAAAGTCCAGCGCAGGGGCGCCGCGAACGGCGGGCGCCGCGGGCTTTTGCGCGCTGGGCGCGGGCGCGGCGGGCGCGCATGCGGCAGCAACGGCTGCTGACAGCGACGCGGCCAGGACAAGCGATGCCCTGAGGCCCATCTTGCTCATGACGTTCTGACTCCTTGCGGCCAGCGGTGAAGTCTCTGGACTGTTTGCTGTGCGGGAGTGGACTCGCTCGGTGGACGGGCCACGCCGCTGGCTGGCTCTCACGCTATTGTAACATCCGCCAGGTCGCCCGCCCGCGCGCATTGCTTTCCGAGCAGTTCAGCGGACATAACGTGTCTTGATGGCCTCAGTGTAAGGGATGTAGTGGACGAGTACAACCCGTTGCTTTGACCGACGAATTGTGGTATACCACACCCGGTGGTTTCTGAGAGGGATCCGTTATCCGAACAGTTCCTCGGGAATTGCGTCGGCCCGGATGGCCTCCCTGGAACCAACTCCTGGAGAAAGGAGGTCATTCGTGAGCTACACTGACAAGACTTTGACTTGCAGTGACTGTGGCGCGACGTTTACGTTCAGCGCCAGTGAGCAGGAGCTCTTCGCGCAGAGGGGCTACACCCACGAGCCCAGGCGGTGCGCCACGTGTCGCGAGACGCGCAAGTCGGAGCGGACCGGGGATACGGGCAGCGGCGGCGGTTTCGGCGATCACCCGCGCCGCGAGATGTTTGAGGCTGTGTGCGCCAGCTGTGGACAGAAGGCCATGGTCCCGTTCCAGCCCCGTGGCAACAAGCCTGTGTACTGCGGCGACTGCTACCGCAAGGTCCAGCAGTCGTCCAATCGCTAGGATAGTCACCTGACAGGTAAGGCGAGGGGCTTTGTACCAACATGGCCCCTCGTTGTTTTAGGCGGCCACTCCGGGGGTTGCCCCCGCGCTCGGATTGTTCGGATGGCTTTCCCGCGACGCCTGGCGAGGGTCGGTTGACATCCGCTTGACCCCGGCATAGAGTAAGGCCACACTACTGGCAAGGAGAGCAGACATGACCAGGAAGACCTACGACGGCCTTTTGCTGGAAAAGAAAGGCCACGTCGCCGTCATCACCTTGAATCGCCCCGAGAAGCTGAACGCCCTGAACATTGATATGCGCGTGGGCCTTGCGGAGTTCTCCCGGGAGCTCGAGCGGGACGTGGATGTCCGGGTGGTGGTGCTCACGGGCGCGGGACGGGCCTTTTGCTCGGGGGCCGACCTGTCGGCTCCTCCCGGAGCGTTCAAGGCGGACATCGCGGAGGCGGCGGGTGCGTGGGTCGTGCCCTTGTTCAAGCTGGAGAAGCCAACCATCGCCGCAGTCAACGGCGTGGCCGCGGGGGGTGGTCTCTCCGCGGCGCTTGTCTGTGACATCCGTATTGCGTCCGACCAGGCGCGCTTCACGGCGGTATGGAGCAAGCGGGGTCTGATACCTGACAGCCTGGCAAGCTGGCTGCTGCCTCGTCTTGTTGGCATGTCCCATGCCTGCGAGCTGTCGTATACCGGACGCATCATTGACGCACAGGAAGCCGCGCGCATCGGCATGGTGAGCAGGGTGGTGCCCCACGACAGGCTGATGGCGGAGACGATGGCCCTCGCTGAGGAGATCAGCCAGCAGGCGCCCATTGCGCTGCGCCTGACCAAGCGCGCTTACCAGAGCGGAGCGGCGAGCAGCGCGGACGCGCAGGTATTTCACGAGTCGTCGTCCGTAGCCATCTGCCACAGCACGGAGGACTACCTGGAGGGACGCAAGGCCTTCCTTGAGAAGCGCGCTCCCGTGTTCAAAGGCAAGTAATGCCTGCGGGCTGGCCTATCTGCGCCCGAACTGGCGCTCCAGGTCGGCGGCGCTCAGGTGGACCATGGTGGGTCGCCCGTGAGGGCATGTGTGTGGCTGCTCCGTCTGCTCCAGGAGGCGCAGCAGTTCCTCCATCTCCTCGCGGAGCAGCACCTTCCCCGCGCGTATGGCCCCGTGGCAGGCCAGAGAGAACGCCACACGGTCCTCCCGCTGCACCGGCAACTCCTGGCCCAGAAGCTCCAGCACCTCCCGTAGCGCCTCGACGGGCGCGGAGGCTTGCACCGCCGCGGGAATAGAGCGGACCAGGTACGTCCGCTCGCCGAAAGGCTCCAGCGCGAAGCCGAATGCCTCCAACTCCTCTCGGTGGGCCTGGAGCATTTGCTCCTGCGCGGGCGACACCTCCACCGGCGCCGGTTCCAGCAGCCCCTGCGTCTCCACTGACCTGCGCCGTCGCTGCTCGCGCAGGCGCTCGAAGAGCACCCGCTCGTGGGCGGCGTGCTGGTCAATGAGATAGACGCCGTCCGGCCCCTCCGCGATGACGTAGGTGCTGGCCACCTGGCCCAGAGGCCGGAGGATGGGCAGCGCCATCAAGGGTTGCGCCTGTGGCAGATTCGCGGGCTGCACTGGCGGCGCGGAGGGCATGCGGGCGTGCGCGTCCCACGGGGCGAGAGGGTGCGCCGTCGCGGGAGCGGCGGGCGACGGAGCCGACATCGCCTGCGCGGGCAGGGCGACGCTCTGCGCCGGCGCCTGTCGCAGGAGCGCCTGTCGCACGGCGTCCCGCACCGCCGCAAAGGCTTCTCCCTCGCGGCGGAAGCGGACCTCCGCCTTCGCCGGGTGCACATTCACGTCCACGTCCTCCAGGGGCAAGTGGATATGCACGACGGCGATGGGGCGTCGTCCGGTCATGAGCATGCCCTCGCAGCCCTGTTCCAGGGCGGCGGTGAGCGTGCGGCTCTGCACCCAGCGCCGGTTGACAAAGAGGCTGATGCCGGTGCGGCTGGCCCGGCTCAGCGAGGGCGGGCTGACGTACCCGCTGACACGCACCGGACCGTCGCCTGGCGTGACCTCCAGCAGAGCGGCGGCGGTCTGCGCGTCAAAGACCCGCGCCAGAGCGTCCCGCGCGTCGCCGGAACCGGTGCTGGAGAAGGTGGCGCGCCCCTCTACTTGCAGGGTGAAGCGCACCTCCGGATAGGCCAGCGCGTACTGGGTGACAAGGTGGACAATGCGATGCGCCTCGGCGGGGTCCGACTTCAGAAACTTGAGGCGGGCAGGCAGATTGCGAAAGAGGTTGCGGACGGTGACGACCGTGCCCGGGGAGCAGGCCCGCACGCCGCGCTCTGCCACATGGCCGCCCTGCAGCAGGACGTACGTCCCGCCCTCGGCGTCCGCCGTGCGCGTGACCATCGCCACCTCGGCAACGGCGGCGATGGTCGGCAGCGCCTCGCCCCGGAAGCCCAGGGTGATGATGGCGTCCAGGTCTTCAGCGCGGCTGATCTTGCTGGTGGCGTGGCGCTGAAAGGCCAGCTCCACCTCTTCAGCCGGGATGGCGCTGCCGTCGTCGGCCACGCGAACCATCCGCACGCCGCCGCCCAGCACCTCGATGGCGACGGCTCTTGCGCCGGCGTCCAGCGCGTTCTCCAGCAGCTCCTTGACCACCGAGGCCGGCCGCTCGATGACTTCGCCTGCGGCGATGCAGGCGGCGACATCCGGGGCAAGGAGACGGATGGGCATGGCGTGGGCCTAGCCTTGGGCCTTGTTAATGGACTCCAGGCCCCAGCCCGCCGCCCACTTGTTCCAATAGGCGTCGCTTATGGCGCCGCTGACGCGCAGGAAGGCGTCCTTGACGCCCTGGCTCTTGATCTCAAAGAGCTTGAACCGCACCTCAAGCTCGAAGGTCACTTTGCGGCCTGACCCGTCCGAAGTGTTCTCCAGACGGCGCGCGATGTGGTTCAGGTGCTCGCGCGATATTTCGAACTCCCAGAAAAGGTGGAATGCCTGCTTCGGCTGGACTGAGAGGTCAATGATGTTCAGGTAGTATGTGACGCCGCCGGGAAGGGCGGGCGAGTTGAAGCTCTTTCCTTCGCTCCGGCTGACGCCGACGGTCATCTCGTAGTAGCCGGCGCTCATGAAAATGAATTCGTCGAAGACCTTGAGCAGGCCGGAGCCGGGCAGTAGGTTGATCTGCTCGTCCGTGCTGTTGCGGATGACCACGCTGGCCTGGATGCGTGGCTTGTTGAAGGGGGGCAGCGCCTCCACGGCGATATTCTCTACCGCTAGATAGGGCATCAGCTCCATGGCCGGGCGTGCATCCTCGGGCGGCTTCTGGTCCTGCCGGGGCGCCTGCTCCACGACTGCCTCCTCATGCTGACATCAAGTTTTGCGCTTCGCCTTCTCTGGTGTGCCAACATCATAGGCTACGTAGGCGAGAGGGTCAATCGGGGCGCGGTCAGGCGGGCTTGCTGGCGGCCATCGGATGCAGGATGCAATCCAAGGCTGGTTATAATTCGTACCTCTTTATAACACAGGTCCGCCGCCTGTCCAGGCCGGGCGTTGCGCGGCAGGCCCGTCGGTTACAATAGCGTGGGGACCAGGGAGGGAGTGCGATGCGTTATCCGCTGGGACGCGCGGGAAGGCCGTTCCTTGCCGCCCTCGCTATCGTCGCGGTCGCCCTCGTCGGGCTGACGCCGCGCTCCGCGAGTGCGCTCCCCGCCGCGCTCATCGCGTTCGTGTCCTCCCGCGACGGCAACAGCGAAATCTACGTTGCACGGGCCGATGGCGCGGGAGCGACCCGCCTGACATCCAACCCCGGCTGGGACTGGCAGCCCGCGTGGTCGCCGGACGGCGCGCGCCTCGCGTTCACCTCCCGCGTGGACGGCAACACCGACATTTACACCGTTCGCGCCTCTGATTTGGGCATGACGCGCCTGACCACGGACTCCGCCGATGACCGTGATCCCGCGTGGTCGCCGGATGGCAAGCGCATTGTGTTTGTCTCGCGACGCGACGGCAATCCTGAGATATACGTCATGAACACGGACGGCTCGGGGCAGACGCGCCTGACGAACAACCCTGCCTGGGACTGGAACCCCGTCTGGTCTCCCGACGGCCAGCGCCTCGCTTTTATGTCGTACCGCGACAACAGTTATGAGATTTACGTGATGCGAGCGGACGGGACGGGGTTGGCCCGCGTCACGACCAACCCGGGTGGGCACCTTGCGCCGGCGTGGTCGCCGGATGGAGCGCGCATCGCCTACGTGACGGAGAAAGGGCGAACCGCCAGCCTGTGGGTGGTCAACGTGACCACACTGGAGGCGCGGATGCTGGCGTCGCCGGGGGAGAAGGTCAAGCAGGCGGCATGGTCTCCGGACGGGAAGCTCCTGGCGATCACCGCGCTCGAAGGATGTCCCGGGACCGAGTGCTACGATGCCCTGTACCTTGTCAACGACGATGGCTCCGGTCTCCGGTATCTGAACATGTTTCCCCCTGCCGACGGCGAGCTGGCCTGGTCGCCCGACGGCCTCTGGCTCGCGTACACCACGTCGGGTGGCGCGGCACAGGCATACCAGGTCTGGATTCGAGAGATAGGCGGGTCCGGCCAGTCCGTCCCGTTCCTGGACGGAGAGTCACCGGTCTGGCAGCCAGCCGCGGGCGCTCTGTGGCCGACTCCCACGCCGACTCCGGTCGCGCCAACTCCCACCGCCACGCCGACGCCGACTCCTATGCCCACGCCCGCCGGTGCGACACCTACTCCAACCGCCACTCCCGGACGCAGGACGGTGGGCCTGACGTACCTGTTCTGGCCCATGTACCGCCGCGACGCTCAGCATACGGCGCGGCACCTGTATTTGGGGCCTCAGGCCCCCGCGCTCAAGTGGGCCTTCGGCACGTTGAACGTTATCCAGTCCTCGCCAGCCATAGGGCCGGACGGAACCATCTACGTCGGCTCCAACGACAACAGGCTCTACGCCCTCAGTCCCGGCGGCGTCCTCAAGTGGAGCTTCCCCACGGGGAACTGGGTATGGTCATCCCCGGCCATCGGGGTTGATGGCACTGTCTACGTCGGGTCTTTCGACAAAAAGCTCTACGCCGTCGCGTCCAACGGCCTCTTGAGATGGAGCTTCCCCACGGGGGATATCGTGTACTCTTCTCCGGCCATCGGCGCGGACGGCACCGTCTACGTAGGGTCGAACGACCACAACCTCTACGCTGTCAACCCGAACGGCTCCCTCAAGTGGAGCTTCGGCACCGGCAGCATCATCCACTCATCGCCCGCCATCGGATTCGACGGCGCCATCTACGTCGGCTCTTTCGACAAGAAGCTGTATGCCGTCAATGCGGACGGCTCCCTCAAGTGGAGCTTTACGACGGGCGGCGCCATCCAGTCGTCTCCCACCATTGGAGAGGGGGGCGCCGTGTACGTGGGGTCCACGGACGGAAATCTCTACGCCATCAACGCGGACGGCTCCCTAAAGTGGAGTTTTCCGGTCGGCGCCGCTATCCAGTCTTCGCCTGCCATCGGAGCGGACGGCAACATCTACGTGGGGGCGGATGACCGTAACCTCTACGCGGTCAGCTCGAGCGGTGCGCTCAATTGGAGCCTCTCCGTCGGCAGTATCATCTCCGCGTCCCCCGCCGTTGGAGCGGACGGCACCATCTACGTCCACTCCATTGACCACAAGCTCTACGCCGTGCGGCCGGACGGCTCTCTCAGATGGGGCTTCACAGCAGGAGCGGGGATTGTAACCGTGTCCTCTCCGGCGATCGGCGCCGACAACATCCTGTACGTGGGGTCGGGGGACGGAAAGCTCTACGCCATCGGGCCGTAGCTTAGTGTGCGGCCTGGCCGCCTTCACCCTTCGCCTTCCGTTGTAGCTCGTAGAGCCTGGTCAACGCCTCCAGAGGCGTCAGCCCGTTCACGTCCAGGGCCAGCAGTTCCTCCAGCCAGGGCGGCGTCTTGCCGAAGAGCGGCATCTGCTCCCCTTCCGTGGAAGGGTCGGCGCGGGGGGCGGAGCGTCCACGCCGCCAGTCGGACTGGGCGCGGCCATCGGCGCTCTCCAGTTCCGCGAGCACCTCGCGCGCCCGGTGGACCACGGGGCGCGGAAGCCCGGCGAGCTGCGCCACATGAATGCCGTAGCTCTTGTCCGCGCCGCCCGGCGCGATGCGGTGCAGGAACACCACGTCTCCACCCTCCTCCGCGACGGCTACGTTGTAGTTACGCACGCGGGGCAGGTAGCGGGCCATCTCCACCAGTTCATGGTAGTGCGTGGCGAAGAGGGTGCGGGCGCCCAGGCGCGGGTGATTGTGGATGTACTCGATGACGGCGCGGGCGATGGCCATGCCGTCGTACGTGCTGGTGCCGCGTCCTATCTCGTCAAGAATCAGCAGCGAGCGGGACGTGGCGTTGTGCAGAATGTGGGCCGTCTCGATCATCTCCACCATGAACGTGGACTGGCCCGTCGCCAGGTCGTCCTGGAGTCCCACGCGGGTGAATATGCGGTCCACGAGGCCGACGGTGGCGGCCTGCGCCGGGACGAAGCCGCCCATCTGGGCCATGAGGACGATAAGCGCCGCCTGGCGCAGGAAAGTGGACTTGCCCGCCATGTTGGGGCCGGTGAGGACGACCACCTGGGCGTCCTTGCAGGAAAGGAGAGTATCGTTGGGCACGAACTCTCCCCCGGACAGGAAGCGCTCTACGATTGGATGGCGCCCCGCCTTGATGTCCAGCGTATCGCCGTCCGTGAGGGTGGGACGCACGTAGTTGTAGCGCGCCGCGGCCTCCGCCAGCGCGGAGAGCGCATCGGCGTGGGCGAGGGCGTCGGCGGTGTCCAGGATGCGGTCGGCCATGGCCGCCACCTGGGCGCAGACCTGCCGGAACAGCGCGGCCTCCATCTCGGCGATGCGCTCCTGGGCGTTCAGCACCAGGGACTCGTACTCCTTCAGCTCCGGCGTGTAGTAGCGCTCGGCCCCGGAGAGCGTCTGCTTGCGGATATAGGTCGCCGGGACCAGCGCCAGGTGGGGCGTCGTCACCTCGATGTAGTAGCCGAAGACCCTGTTGTAGCCCACCTTCAGGCTTTTGATGCCTGTGTGCTCGCGCTCGGTCTTCTCCAGTGAGGCGATGTAGTCGCGGGCGTTGCGGGACGCCGAGCGCACCTGGTCCAGCTCCGGCGAGAACTCCTGGCGGATGACGCCGCCGTCGCTCAGCAGGGCCGGCGGGTCCTCGACGATGGCGTAGGCGATAAGCTCGACGGCGTCGGGGCACGCGTCCAGCCGCTCCACGAGCCAGGCCGGGGCGCTCTCCAGCGCCTGCCGGACGGGCGGCGCCGTCTCCAGGCTGCGGCGCAGGGCCGCCATGTCCCGCGGCGACGCGGCGCCCGCGCGGACGCGCACGGCCAGCCGTTCGATATCCCCCACAGTGTGTAGCATCTCCAGCACCCGCGTCCGCTGGATGGCGTGAGCGTGCAGCCATGCGACGGCCTCCTGGCGCTTCAGGAGGGGGGCCAGCTCGCGCAGGGGCTGCCCCAGCCAGCGCCGCATCAGGCGGCCGCCCATTGGAGTGCGGGTCAAGTCGAGCACCGCATACAGCGAGTGCTCCGTACCGCCGTTGCGCCCGCCCTGGAACAACTCCAGGTTTCGGCGGGTCTGGGAGTCAAGGGCCATGTACGATTGGGGCGACACGGTGGACAGGCGATTCAGATTCGGCAGGGCCGCCTTCTGGGTCTCCGCCACGTACGCCAGGATGGCGCCCGCGGCGCGCACCGCGCCGGCCATCCCCTCGCAACCATAGGCCTCCAGGCTGGTGGCGCCCAGGTGGCGCAGGAGCAGCGCCCGGCACTCCTCCTCGTCGAAGGTGCGCGCGTCGCGTTTCGTGACCGGCGCGCCACCCGTTGCGCCGGGCGGCGATGCGCCCTCCGGCAGCAGCACCTCGGCGGGTCGCAGCCGCTCCAACTCCAGCGCGGCGTCCTGGGGAGACAGCTCCGCGGTGGCGAACTCGCTGGTGGACAGGTCTATGTAGGCAAGACCCCATCTGTCTCCGGCGGGCGCCAGGGCCACCAGGTAGTTGTTGGCCTTCTGTTCCAGCAGGTTTGGCTCCAGCACTGTCCCTGGCGTGACCACCCGGACTACCTCGCGGTCCACCAGCCCCTTGCTGGTGGCGGGATCGCTCATCTGCTCGCAGATGGCGACGCGGAAGCCCCGCCGGATGAGCTTGGCCAGGTATCCGTCCAGGGCGTGGTACGGGATGCCGGCCATGGGGTAGCGCTGGCCCTTGCCCAACTCCCGGCCGGTCAGGGTCAGGCCCAGTTCGCGGCTGATGGTGCGGGCGTCCTCGTCAAAGGTCTCGTAGAAGTCTCCCAGGCGGAACAGGAGCAGACAGCCGGGGTGCTGCTGCTTGGCCTGAAGGTACTGACGGCGTATGGGGGTAGACACGTTCTGCCTCGCGCTCTTCTGCGCCTATTCTACCGGACAACGCGCCGCGCAGGAAGCGCGTAGCGACCCGACTCGCCCATCCTTGCTCTTGCGAGAGTATGGACAGCGGGAGTATGATAGATAACGATTGAACGTGCCCCTGTAGCTCAGCGGATAGAGTACCGGCCTCCGAAGCCGGGTGCGGGCGTTCGAGTCGCCCCAGGGGTACCATAACAAGCACTTCTCTTTTCTTGCGGGGAGGCAAGGGAGCGGAAAGGACGGCTTAATGGTCCGCACCCGATTAGCTCTCCTTGAGGTACGTTGGCATGGCCGCGGAGGCCAGGGCGTGGTAACCGCCAGCGCCATGCTGGCCGACGCAGCCCTGGAAGAAGACCTCTACTTTCAGGCCTTCCCGGAGTACGGAGCGGAGCGCTCCGGAGCGCCGGTCACCGCCTACAGCCGCCTCAGCGAGTCCCCCATCAGTGTCCGCAGCCAGATTACCGAGCCCGACGTTGTCGTCGTCGTTGACCCTACGCTCCTCGGCAAAGTTGACGTCACGCGCGGCCTCAAGCCCGAAGGCATCCTCTTAATCAATACCACGCTCTCGCCCGCGGAGGTGCGCAAGCGTCTGAACGTCCAGGGCGGGCGTGTTTTCACCGTGGACGCCACGGGCATCGCGCGGGCGACGGTGGGCCGCCCGATTCCGAATACGCCTATGCTGGGCGCTCTGCTCCGCATCACCGGCGTGGTCAGCAAAGACGCCGCGCTGCGCGCGGTACGGGGCCGTCTGGGCACACGGCTCAGTCCGGACGTCATCCAGGCGAACATCCTCGCCTTTGAACAGGCGTACGCGGGTATCCAGGAAGGGTAAGCCAGGAAAGGGGAGGGCATATGTCACAAGATTGGAGAAAAGTCGCGCCCGGCGGGACCGTCACCGAGCCGGGGAGTGCCGTGACCGTTGAGACGGGCACGTGGCGGTCCAGCAGGCCCGTCGTGGACTACGACCATTGCGTGCACTGCATGATCTGCTGGGTCTTCTGCCCGGACGACTGCTTCCAGACGGAGAACGGCAAGCTGGTCGGCGTGGACTACTTCCACTGCAAGGGCTGCGGCATCTGCGCCGTCGAGTGCCCCAAAAAGTGCATCTCCATGCAAGAGGACGTCCTGGCGTAGCCGTCCTCGGAAGAGGTTTTGTATGACCCTCAAGGCAAGTGAGCGCCGCAGGGCCCGTTCCGCCACGGGCCGCGCCGTCGCCATCAACGGGGCGACGCTGGTGGCGCATGCCATGCGTCAGATCCATCCCGACGTGGTCGCCTGCTATCCCATCACGCCGCAGACCATCATCACGGAGACGTTCAGCGAGTTTGTGGCGAACGGGCTGGTGCAGACGGAGTTCGTGGCGGTGGAGAGCGAGCATGCCGCCATGAGCGTGTGCATCGGCTCGGCGGCGGCGGGCGCCAGGACGCAGACCGCCACATCAGGGCCGGGCCTGGCGCTCATGTGGGAGCTGCTCTGGGTGGCCTCGGGAAGCCGCCTGCCCATCGTCATGCACCTGTGCACCCGCGCCCTGAGCGCGCCGCTGAACATCCTCTGCGACCATAGCGACGTGATGGGCGCGCGGGACACGGGCTGGCCCATCCTCTTCAGCGAGGACGGACAGGAAGCCTACGACAACGCCATCCAGGCGGTGCGCGTCGCCGAGCACCCGGACGTGCTGCTGCCTGTCATCAGCACGCAGGACGGCTTCACCATCACCCACGGCATCGAGCGCGCGGAGATCCTGGATGACGCTTCGGTCCGCTCCTTTGTCGGCGAGTATTCTCCGCATCGTCCTCTCCTGGACGTGGAGCATCCGACGACCTACGGAGCGTGGGACTATCACGACTTCTATTTCGAGCACAAGCGCCAGCAGGCCGACGCCATGGAGAAGGCGCTGGGTGTCATAGAGGCGGTGGGGCAGGAGTTCGGGAAGCTGAGCGGGCGCTCCTATGGCCTGGTCCAGCCCTACCGGCTGGACGACGCGGAGTTCGCAGTGGTGGTGCTGGGGTCGGCGGCGGGCACTCTGCGGTCGGTGGTGGACGATCTGCGCTCTCGCGGGGTCAAGGCGGGCATGCTCCGGGTGCGCGTCCTTCGACCGTTCCCGACGAAGGCGGTGGCGGAGGCGCTGGCTGGAGTCAAGGTGGCGGCGGTCCTGGACAGGGCGCTCGCCTTTGGCGCGCCAGGCGGGCCGCTCTTTGAGGACGTGTGCGTGGCCCTGACGACGAATGGCGTCGGCCCGCGCCTGGTCAACTACGTGTACGGACTTGGAGGCCGGGACACCCTGCCGGCGCAATTCCTGCAGGCGTTTGAAGACATCCGGCGCATCGCCAAGGGGGCCAGCGCTCAGCCGGTCGTGCGCTACCTGGGCCTGCGCGAGAGCTAGGGTTCCGGGAACGTTCTCGGGAGGGAATACCAATGGTCAAGACGCTACGCGAGATGACGGAGCAGGCGGAGGGCCTCTCCTCCGGACACTCTTTGTGCGCTGGGTGCGCGGAGTCCATCATCGTCCGGCAGGTTCTGCACGCCGTCGGCCAGCCGGTGGTCGTCGCGTGCGCCACGGGCTGCCTGGAGATCGCCACGAGCCGCTTTCCCACCACCGCGTGGAATGTTCCCTGGATACACAGCGCCTTCGAGAACGCCGCGTCCACCATCAGCGGCGTCGAGGCGGCGTACCGCGCGCTGGTGCGCAAGGGGCGCATGCCTGAAAAGAACATCAAGTTCGTCGCCTTCGGAGGCGACGGCGCGACGTATGACATCGGCCTGCAGTGGCTGAGCGGAGCGCTGGAGCGGGGGCACCGCTTCATCTACATCTGCCTCAACAATGAAGGCTACATGAACACGGGCATTCAGCGGAGCGGCGCCACCATCCAGGGGACGTGGACGACGACCACGCCCGCGGGCAAGGTGGTGCCCGGCAAACCCGAATGGCGCAAGGACCTCACCGCCATCATCGCCGCGCACCACATCCCGTACGTGGCGCAGGCGGCCGCCCATGCGTGGAAGGACCTGGAGACGAAGGTGGAGAAGGCGGCTGCGGTGGACGGCCCCGCGTTCATCAACGTTCTCTCACCGTGCACCCGCGGCTGGCGCTACGACCCCAGCA
Organism: Dehalococcoidia bacterium; assembly: GCA_030648205.1. Classification (NCBI taxonomy): domain Bacteria; kingdom Bacillati; phylum Chloroflexota; class Dehalococcoidia; species Dehalococcoidia bacterium. The sequence continues at coordinate 78,938 of JAUSIH010000046.1, forward strand.
AGACGATGGAGATTTCCAAGCTGGCGGTCGAGACGCGCCTCTGGCCCCTTTTTGAGGTGGAGAACGGCGTCTGGCGGCTCACCTACAAGTCCACGGCCCCCAAGCCGGTCACCGACTGGCTCAAGTCGCAGGACCGGTTCGGCCACCTGCTGCGCCCGGAGAACGAGCACGTGGTGGAGTCCATTCAGCGCAACGTTGACAGGGAGTGGGCGTGGCTCCAGCGCCAGTGCAGCCTGGCCACCGTTACTGCTTAGGCGGTACGTTCTGTCTATAGTGGGGCCTCTCTTTCATCCCAACGGATGAAATAACCGGACTCCAGAAAGCGCGGCTTTTGCCGTCTGGTTGATTGAAATGTTAGGTATTATCGGAGATTGGCGGTTTCTTTAAGCGCAGCCGTTCGAGATTCCATTCTCTAGCAAAGAACCAGTTGTAGTGTTCAGTAATGCGCCGGTACACGCGAGTGATGGCCGCATCTAGGTCGCAGAAAAGACCGTCTATTCGCTCGTCTGTCATGGTCGGGTCAAGAGCCGCTCTGTGAATAAACTCGTGACGGCTGAGTACAAGAGACTCAAGCGACTCAAAAAGTGACCGAGATCGCCGATGATAAGGTTTTCGTAGCGCACCTGCGATATCGAGCTTCGTGTCGAGTGCCTCGAAGTGGCGGCAGACAGCCGATAATCTTTGAAATGACAAGGTCTCGGAGATTTGTTCTTCGACGGTGGATTGGCCATTTGATACAGCGAGCAGCTGTTCTCCTTGAAGGTGAATACTCTTTAGTACCGCGTCTTTTCGCGCCGAGTACCGCAGAAGAGCGATAAATGTAGATTTGAAGTAATCCTCTATGGCCGCGACAAGGAACAGCACAAGAGTATTATTGGCAAGTGTTCTCGGATCCATATTTGGGAGAAACTCTATACCCTTCTTCCACCCGTCGGCGCTGCGGAGAGGATGGTTAGGAAAGTCGCGTGTTTCGTGATAGGTATGGGCCATAAAAAGATTGTGGCCGAAGCGATTGAATGCAAGGTAGCACCCCGACGCTGGAGCAGGAGGCGGTTCGCCTCTAGGCCTCAAATATCTCCCACGTCCTTCATCTGTTGCGAACTCGCCTCCAAACCGCTTTCGAATACCGGAAATGGTATTGTTCTGATGATTGAGGTCGAAATAGCTTCGGCGTATCGGCGTGTGAGTTTCAACTGCAAGCCTTTCTTCGTCAACACGGTAGATTGAAAGCCCGACCCCTGTCCATGATCGGTAGTCGGTGGCGTCAAACCACCGATACTCTTCGAATTGACCGTATTCCTCAGATTTCAGTGCACCGGACTTCGCATAGCCCAACAGCAGCACAAACTCACGAACGTCCTGAATACGCGTGCCTGGTGCGAGAATACTTTCGGATGAGTAGCTCATGAATTCGTTACTTATTGCGACCTACCGACTCGGATGATTTGGAAATCACACTGGTGATTTCCTGCTGTGCCCCGAACGCCGCCATTCTAAGGCGTCCGTCAACTCCGTGTCCACCGCCACGGTCGTGGAGCGCAGCGGGCGAACGAGAGCCGCTACTGCTTAGCGCGCAGGGAGAAGGGCAGCTCCGCCAGTCTCTTGGCCAGGCCAAGGCGCTCCAGCGCGGCGTAGGCCCGCGTTGTCCGCCTCGGTCGCAACGACGGGACGTTCTCATACGCCACGAACAGCCCCAGGTCGTCAGGCGTGTCCACGTCCAGCTCCAGCCGGAAATTGCGCACTGTCCTGACGGGTATGCCGCACGCGGCAGCCTCTTCCTGGTGCTCGCGGAAGCTGGTCGCGCCGAAGTGCGACCCGATGGCGTCCGGCGGGCGCCGGAGCACGGCGTTGGACCCCGTGCCGTCCCGCGAGGACACCAGCACCAGCCCCGGCTGGCCTGAGTCGGCGGCCAGCACTGACTGGACATCCTCGGGCCGGACAAGCGGCGCGTCGCCCGGGATCACCAGCATGGCCGGAATGCTCCGCTGAACGCACTGCCGCGCCGCGAACTCCACCGCCGCGCTCTCGCCGCTGTTGCGCTCCTCCCGCCAGATCTGCGCCCCGACTGCCTGGGCCAGTGCCTCCGCCTCAGGGTCGCGGGTGATGACGGCGATGCCGTCGAGCGCCGGCGTGTTCGCCAGCGCGTCCAGCACGTCGTGCAGCATGGCGACGGCCAGTGCATGCCGCTCGTCGGGCGACAGCACGTCGGACAGGCGGTTCTTTGCGCCCGCCAGGTCCTTGACCGGCACCACGGCCCAGATCATGTGTCTCGCGCCTGGGCCAGCAGGCCCAGCACCGCGTCCGCGACGCGCGCCGCGTCCTCCGGCGTGGGCATCATGGTGTCCGTGATGGCGGTGCGCACGCCCAACTCCGCGATGCGCTCTTCCAGGGCGGCGTCGCGCTGGTCAATGACGAACCCGTCCAGGAAGTCGCTGTACAGGTGCGCGACCCCGTACGCCGACGGCTCGACGCCCTGCGCCGTCAGCATGGGCACCGAGGGGCCTTTCACCGCCGCGCCCGCCACGATGGGGCTGACTCCCACCACCGGCGCGTCCGTCAGCCGCAGCGCTTCCCGGACGCCCGGCACGCTCAGGATGGGGCCGATGCTGATGATCGGGTTGCTGGGGCAGACGACGATTCCCTGCGCGGCAAGGATGGCCTCGATGACGCTGGGGCCGGCGTGCGCGCCCTCGATGCCGTGCACATAGACGCGCTGGATGGCGCCCTCGGCGTGGTCGCGGGCCAGGAACTCCTGGAGGTGCATGTCGCCGCGCTCCGTCACCACGCGCGTCTCGACCGGGCTGTCGGTCATGGGCAGGACGCGGACGGCGAGGCCCCACGCCTCGCACAGCGCGAAGGTGACCTCGGAGAGGGCATGGCCGCGGCCCAGCAGCATGGTCCTGTGGATGTGCGTGGCGAAGTCGCTGTCGCCGAGAGCGAACCACTTCTGGTGCCCCAGGCGGCCCAGGGCGCGCAGGACGTGAAAGGTGTCGCCCTTCAGTCCGTAGCCCTTCTCGTCGTCCACGGCGCCCGCCAGGGTGTAGATGATCGTGTCAATGTCGGGAGAGACGTGCAGGCCGTGGAAGACGGCGTCGTCGCCGGTGTTGACGATGACCACCAGGTCTTCCGCCTTGACGCGGCGGAGCAGGCCCCGCAGGAACCGGGCGGCGCCCACGCCGCCCGCAAGTGCAACGAGCATGGCTTGAGAGACTTTCTAGCGCCCCGATCCATCGGGGGCCAGGCGGATTTTGCTGTTGTCCCAGGTGCGCACCTTGTCCGGCGTCACCTTCAAGATGACCCAGGGGCCCGCGTAGTGGTTTCTGATTCGCTCAGGGAGGAGATGTTCGGGGCGCTTCAGTCCGGCGTACTTGCGGTTGTAGGCGGCGTCAAAGCATGCTATCTGCTCAGGGTCTTCAATGACGCTGCACCGTCCCTGGATGGCCACCCCCTTCAGTTCCTTCCACGCGTCTCCGGCTTCTACGACAACGCAGACGCGCGGTTCCCTCAGGGCGTTGCGCACTTTGGCGCCGGACTTCAGCGAGTGCATGTGAATGCAGCCGTCCTGGTAGATAAACCACATGGGGACGGAGACGGGGGAGCCGTCCTTACGCAGGGTGGTCAGCACAAGGGTCTTCTTCTGCTGAAAGAATGCCTCTATCTCCTGGGAGTCCAGTGTAATCGCCATGCGCGCCTCCGAATGGTTTTATACGAGAGGGAGTGACGCACGGTTGCCCGTGGTGTCCCGTCTGTTATTATAGATGGGCAGTCCGCCAGCTACAAGGAGGCGTATTCATGCTTGCCTTTCTCGGAGGGACCGGCCCGGAGGGTCTGGGACTGGCCGCCCGCTTTGCGCTCGCCGGCTACGAGGTCGTTATCGGCTCGCGCTCGGAGGAGCGCGCGCGGGAGGCGGCAGAGAAGGTGCGGAAGCTCGTCCCGAAAGCCAAGGTGCGCGGCGACGGCAACGAGGGGGCGGCCCGCAAGGGCGACATCGTGTTCATCTGTGTCCCCTTTGAGGGGCATAAGGCCTTGCTGGAGTCCCTGCGCGGTGAGTTGAAGTACAAGCTGGTCATTGACGTGGCTGTGCCGCTCGCTTTCGAGAAGGGCAAGGGCGCCTGCGCCGTCCCCGTCCCGGAAGGTTCCGCCGCCGAGCAGGCCCAGGCGCTGCTGCCGCGCGCCCGAGTCATAGGCGCGTTCCACAACCTTTCGGCCAAAGAGCTGCAAGACGTGGGGCATCCCATCCCGTGCGACGTGCTGGTGTGCGGCGACGACGAGGAGTCAAAGAAACAGGTGATGGCGATGGCGCAGCAGATGACGGGCATCCGCGCGGTGGACGCCGGACGTCTGTCTAGCGCGCGGTACGTCGAGAACTTGACCGTCATGCTCCTCTCCATCAACCGGATATACAAGGCCCAGGCGGGCATCAAGATTGTAGGTATCTAACGTCCTGTCCCTGAAGTACGCGTACTGATTCATGCATGAGAAGCTGTTCGAGGAAACGCCCCTGGACACTTACCGTCTTTCCGGCGAAAGCCGGAATCCAGCGTTCCCTGGTGCTTCTCTGGATACCGGCGGAAGCCGGTATGACATGGAATAAGGAACAGATTGTCGAAACGGAACGCTAACGCGAAAGGGGACCGCTCTATGACTTTGCCTTTGGACGGCGTTCGCCTCATTGACATGACCAAGAACGGGCCCGGTCTGTACGCCGCCATGCTCCTCGCGGACATGGGCGCCGACGTCATCAAGGTGGAGGAGGTGGGCGAACCCACGGGGCGCCGCGCCGAGCAGGCCAAGGGCGCCGCCTCTCTGCAGACCACGATGGGCCGCTGTCCCCGGGACTCGGAGTTCTACGCGCCCAACCGGAACAAGCGCAGCATTTGCCTGAACCTCAAGGACCCGGCGGCGCGGGACGTCTTCCTTCGTCTGGCGAAGACCAGCGACGTGGTGCTGGAGGGCTTTCGCCCCGGCGTCACCAAGCGGCTGGGCATCGGCTATGAGGCGCTGAGCCAGCTCAATCCGCGCATCATCTACTGCGCTCTCACGGGCTATGGCCAGGACGGCCCCTACCGTGACCTGGTGGGCCATGACCTGAACTATATCTCCTTCGGGGGCGCGCTTGCCATTACGGGCAAGCCGGACGAGGCGCCCACGATGCCGGGCTTTCAGTTGGGCGATTTCGGCGGGGGTGGCCTGCACGCCGTCATTGGCATTCTGCTGGCCCTCATGGCGCGGGAGCGCACCGGACGGGGCCAGGTGGTGGACATCGCCATGACGGACGGGGTCATCTCGTTCCTGAGCACGATTGTCTCCGACTACCTGTGGGGCAAGCGTGTCATGGTGCGTGGTGGAGAGAACCTGAACGGCGGCGCGCCCTTCTACAACGTGTACGAGTGCAAGGACGGCAAGTACCTGTCTCTGGGCATCGCCGAGCCGTGGTTCTTCGCCAACCTCTGCCGCGAACTGGGCCACGAGGAGTTTATCCCGCTTCAGCATACAACCGGCGAGCCGCGGGAGAAGATATTCCAGACCTTCCGCCAGATATTCAAGACAAAGACGCGGGACGAATGGTTCAACCAGCTATCGAAGATTGACACATGCGTGGGCAAGGTCTACACCATGGACGAGCTTGCGTCCGACCCGCACATACGGCATCGAAAGATGCTAACCGAGTTCCATGACCCCAAGCTGGGCGCTGTCCCACAGGTGGGCGTCGGCATCAAGCTGTCGGACACGCCGGGCAGCATCCGCAGCATCGCACCCAAGCAGGGCCAGCACACCGAGGAGGTCCTGCGCAGCCTGAAGTACACGCCCGAGCAAATAGCGGCAATGCGCCAGGGGGGCGCCGTCAAGTAATAGCCGCATGGCTGACTTGGCGATGCCCTTGACACTGGAAAGGGGGCTGAGTAGAATCGCCAGAGTCCCGTTAGTATTCCGCCTATCTATGCATCTTGTCGCAGGAAGGACGTCTCATGAAGCAAGTCGCTGACCGGATCAATGTGACCGACCTGGACGCAGCCGTTGAGCTGATGTTTGAGAAGCGCTGGACCGACGGCCTGCCAGCCATTCCGCCGACAGAGGCCGCGGTCGGCAGAATGCTGTCCTACATTAAGCGCTCGCCAGACGAGGTCATCGGCCCCGTGCCGCCGCGGGACGCCCCCGCGACCATCGAGAAGATTGCCATCAACTGCGTCATGGCGGGCTGCAAGCCGGAGTACATGCCCATCGTTATCGCGGGGCTGGAGGCGATGCTCGCCCCGGAGTTCAATCTGAAAGGCATACAGACGACCACGCATTGCGTGGCGCCCATGACCATCGTCAACGGGCCGCAGATCAAGGATCTGGGGTTCCACTACGGGGACGCCGTCTTTGTGGCGGGCGCCCGTCCCAACGGGACAATCGGGCGCGCGCTGCGGCTCATCCGGTGGAACGTCGGCGGAGCGTACCCCGGCGAGACGGACCGCTCCACGATGGGACACCCGGGCGAGATATGCTTCTGCATCCCGGAGAACGAGGATGAAAACCCCTGGGAGCCGCTCCACGTGGAGCAGGGCTTCAAGAAGGAGCAGAACGCCGTCAGCGCGTTCGGGTGCGAGTCGCCGCACCACATCATGACCGGCCCCGGCGACGCCCACTGTATCTTGAACAGCCTGTCGGACTCCATGGCCGTGCTGGGCAACAACAACACGCACATAGGCGGGTGGATGCTCGTCGTCATCGGTCCCCGCGCGGCGGCCCACCTGGTCAAGGGAGGGTTTACATCCAAGAAGCAGGTCAAGGAGTACCTGTTTGAGAAGGCCCGTATCCCGGTAGCGAAGCTGCGTCGCGGCCCGGGCGTCGGGCGCGACCAGGCCACGGACGCTCCCACCTGGCTGCGCTGGCCCATTGACCCCGAGGACGACGACGCGCGCGTGCCGGTGGTGCGCCGACCAGAGGATTTCGTTATCATGGTTGCCGGCGGATGGGGCGCCGCCGCCGCCTTCTGCGCCATCTGCCCCGGCTGGGGCTACATGGGAGGGCAGCTGGTGACCCGCCTTGTGACGCCGCCGGGCGGCAAATAGCGCGACCCGCGAACATACCAAGCGATTTACCGTCACACCTGTAAGGAGGGCACTATGAGCACTGGGGCAACGTCCAAGGGGATGGTCCTGCTGGACCCGGTAGGCTATGTCCCGGAGGAGGCGGCCAAGAAGCTGACCACCCGCCTGTCGGACCTCACCAACAAGAAAGTGGGGTTTGTCTTTGACGGTCATTACATGGCCGAGCACTTCTGGCCGGCCATGGAAGAGGACCTGGTGAAACGGCTTCACCTGGCGGGCAAGGTCTCTCGCATCAAGCCCAACGTGGGCGCGCCCGCGCCGCAGGCGATGGTGGACGAGGTGGCCTCGCAGGTGGACATCGCCGTCACCGGGATGGCGGCCTGAGGGAGCTGCACCAGTGGCGCCGTGCGCGACGCTGTAGCCATGGAGAGGAAGGGCATTCCCGCCGTCGTGATTGCTCACGACAGGTTCGAGAAGGCGGCCAGGGCCCAGGCGCGAATGCTGGGCATGCCCGACCTGCCCGTGATCGTCGTTCCGCAGCCCCAGTCCTGGACGACGAAGGAAGAAGAGGTCAAGAACGCCGCCGACGCCGTGGTGAAGATCCAGGCCGCGCTGCAGGCGCGGCCATCAGCTCAGCCGGCCCGTTAGACGTTGCCCGGCGGCGCGTCCCGCAAGCCCGTCGTGGTCTGACAGGTGGGCGGTAGCGCGTCTCAGTTCCGTGTCCCCGGGCGTCTGGCCCAGGGGGAGAAAAGAGGACAGGTTATGGCCTTGGACATGAAAGCCGCCCGACTTGACGTGGGCGACTACTTCGAGTGGCTGGAGATGGCCTTCGAGAAGCGCTGGACGGACGGCCTGCCCGTGGTCCCGCCCACTCCGGAGCGCGTCCAGGCGTTCATAGACTATGTGGGACGCGACCCCTTGGATGTCGTGGGTGAGGTGCCGCCCAAGTACGGCATCGCTACCATCGAGAAGCTGGCCGTGAACGCGGTGATGGGCGGGTGCCGCCCTGAATACTTTCCCGTGGTCATCGCCGCCATTGAGGCCATGCTGGAGCCGCAGTTCAACCTGAACGGCGTCCAGACCACCACCCACAATAACGAGCCGCTCGCCATCATCAGCGGGCCCATCGTCAAGCAGATAGGATTGAACGCGCACACGCGCGCTTTTGGCTCCGGTTACCGGGCCAACGGGACCATCGGCCGGGCCATCAAGCTGGTCCAGTGGAACCTGGGAGGCAGCTATCCAGAGGAGCCGGACAAGTCCTGCTTCGCCCATCCCGGTCAGTGGACCTACGTTCTGGCGGAAAACCAGGACGCCAACCCGTGGGAGCCGCTCCACGTGACCCGTGGCTTCCCCGCGGAATCAAGCTGCGTTACGGTCTTCGGCTGCGAGGCGCCGCACAGCGTGTTCAGCTACGGCACAGCCGTCCAGGTGCTCAACGGCATCGGGCATGCCATGGCGACTCCCGCGAACAACAACGTCCAGCTCATGGGGGAGATACTCGTCGTCCTCAATCCGTTCAACGCGGCCGCGGTGGCGGGAGAGGGCTGGAGCAAGCAAGACGCCAAGGTCTATCTATGGCAGCACGCGCGGGTGTCCCGGCGCATCCTTGATGAGTGCTCGTTCCACTGGGACTACGCCAAGCACTACTGGCCCAAGTGGATAAGCCTGGACAACCCCAACGAGATGATCCCCCTTACTGAGCGGCCGGAGGACATTCATGTGGTTGTGGCCGGCGGGGACAAGAAGTTCTGCATGGTCTGCCCCGGCTGGGGCAAGATAGGCGGCCTGGCGGCGACCAAGGAGATCAAGCTGCCGCGCAAGAAATAGGACGGACGCCGCGTTAGGCTATGGTCAACACAGACAACGCATAAGGGAGGCGGCAATGGCGACAAAAACAGCTCAGATGACGGTGCTTGATCCGGTGGGTATCACCCGCGCCGAGATGGAGAAGCGGACGGTGACGCGCCGGCTGGACGACCTGCGCGGCAAGACCATCGGCTTTGTTGACGACGGGTTTTCCGGCGCGGACTATTTCATCAAAGGCGTTCAGTCCCTCGTCGAGCAGCGCTTTCCCGGCGTCAAGACTCACTACTGGCTCAAGCCCATGATGTCGAGGCCCGCTCCGCCTCAGCTCATCGAGGAGGTGGCGCGCTCGTGCGACGCGGTAGTGGTCGGCATCTGCGCCTGAGGGTCCTGCACGTCGGGCAGTGTGCACGACACGGTGGCGCTGGAGAAGAAGGGCATACCCGCGGTGGCCGTCTCTTATACGACGTTTGATGGCGCGGCCCGCACCCAGGCCAAGCTTATGGGCCTGCCGGACATGAAGCTCGCCGTGATTCCTTTTCCCACGCCCGTGGACCCTGAGGCGGTGAAGAAGGAGCGCGTGAACCAGCTATTCGAGATGGTGGTCAAACACCTGACGGTGGACACCGCTCCCAAAATGCCTGCGCGGTAGAGCCGCCTCGCGCCCTCAGGGGACAATACAAAGCCCCTGGCCGTGGCCAGGGGCTTTGCCTTTGCTGGAACGATGTTCAGGTGGAGCCTTGGGAGCCTTTGAGTCGCGGGTCCAGGACATCCCGCAGGGCGTCGCCCAGCATGCTGAAGCCGAAGACGGTCAGGCTGAGGGCGATGCCCGGGAAAAGGGCTATCCACGGGGCCTGCTCCATCAGCTCGCGGCCCTTGCCGCTGATCATCCGGCCCCAGGACGGGTCGGGCGGCGGCACGCCAAAGCCCAGGAAGCTCAGTGAGGACTCGGCCAGGATGGCCTGTGCCCACGTCAGGCTGGCGATGACGATGAGGGGCGCGAAGGTGTTGGGCAGGAGGTGGTGCACCATGATGCGCATGCCGGAGCTGCCGATGGCCCGGGCGGCGTCTATGTAGGCGTTCTCCTTCAGGCTCAGGACCGCCGCGCGCACGACGCGGGCGTTCTTCACGCCCAGGACAAAGCCCAGGGCGATGAACAGGTTCTCCATGCTGCTGCCGAACATCATCATCAGCGTCAGCATCAGGATGAGGAAGGGGAACGCCATGATGGCGTCAACGATGCGCTGGGTCAGGGAGTCGAACGTGCCGCCCAAGTAGCCGCTGAGGATGCCGACGGCTGAGGCGATGATGGTGTTGATGACAACCGTGCCCAGGGCCACATACAGCGAGACGCGGGCGCCGAAAAGCACGCGGCTGAGTACGTCGCGGCCCTGCTCGTCGGCCCCGAACGGGTGCGCCGTTTCGGGCGGAAACAGACGCCAGTCGGCGCGCACCTGAATGGGGTCGTAGGGGGTCAGGATAGGCGCGAGGACAGCGACGAGGATGAGGAAGACGACGATGATGCCGCCGATGGCGCCGAGCGGTTTGTTCCGGATGAAGGACATGGTCCACCGCCACGAGCGTACCGTCGCCGACGGCACGGGCCGCCGCATCACCAGGACGTCTCGGGACGTTACGCCGCTTTGCTCCATGGTTTAAATCCTACTTATAGCGGATGCGCGGGTCGAAGTAGGCCAGCGACATGTCCACCGCGAGGTTGATGCCCACGGTGAACGTAGCCAGCAGCAGGTTGACCGCCTGGACCGCCGGGTAGTCGCGCGCAAGGATCACGGTGTAGATATAGTGCCCCAGCCCTGGCAGCGCGAAGATAGGCTCGACGACGACGGCGCGCCCGACGAGAGACGCTATCTCAATGCCCAGGATGGTCACGACGGGGATGAGGCTGTTCTTCAACGCGTGGCGCACGAGCACTGTCCGCTCCCTCAGTCCCTTGGACCACGCCGTCCGAATGTAGTCCTGGCGGAGCACCTCCAGGAGGCTGGTGCGCATCATGCGCATGACGATGGCGCCGGTGTAGAGGCCAAGGATAACCGCTGGGAAGATGAACTGCTGGAAGTTCTCCCAAGGCGCGTCCAAGACGCTTTCGTAGCGGAGTGGCGGTATCCAGCCGAAGGCAATGGTGAACATAAAGATGGCCATGGTGGCGAGCCAGAAGGAGGGTATGGCCAGGCCGCCAATGGCGAAGCTGCGTGTGAGGTAGTCCGCCCAGGAGTCCTGCCGGATGGCGGAGATGGTGCCGATGGGCACGCCAATGAGCAGGGCCACCACGAGGCTCATGAGCACAAGCTCGACGGTGACCGGTATGCGCTGCTCCAGGTCCTTGATAACGGGACGGTTGCTGGACAGAGACCTGCCCAGGTCGCCCTGCAGGACGTTGCCGAACCAGACGACGTACTGGAGATGAATAGGTTGGTCCAGCCCCAGGCGGTGCAGCTCCTTTTGTATCTCCTCCTGGCTTGCGCCTGCGTCGCCGACGAGGATGGAGACCACGCTGCCCGGAAGGAAGCGGACAAACGAGAAAACCAGGATGCTGATCAGGATGATCGTTGGCACGAGGAGCAGCAGCCGGCGGAGCAAGTACTGTTGCATAGCGTGTCTATAGACCCCGCAATATGTTCAAGGGCAGCCTGCTACGTGTGCCCATGCCGTCGTTACCGGTCAATCCAGACAGAGGCGGTGTCACCCCATCTCCGGTAGACGCTGGGCTGCACCACCACCCAGGACTGGTTCGGGAGATAGGTCTCACGGGTGTGCAGCCACATCTGCGGGTACAGGCTCCACAGCTTCTCCTGGGCTTGCATCACGAGTTGCTTGCGCTTGGTTACATCCAACTCCTGCCGCTGGGCGTCCAGGAGTTTGTCCAGTTCAGGGTTGCTCAGCTTCTGGAAGTTCCGGCCCGCGCCCGTGTGGTGGCGCGTGAATAGCTGGGCGTCCGGCTCAACGGGCGCCGTATAGCCTCGGGTACGCAACAGGAAATCGCCCGAAGCATCTGAGTCGAACCACTGGGTCCGCTCCATCAGCTTGATGGTGGCGATGTCAATGTAGACCTTGCGTAGCTCGGACTTGGCTATTTCCGTGGGCGTCAAGTTGATGTACGCGAAGACCTGCGTCCCTTCCGCCTCCACGACGAGAGGTTTGTCGGGGCCGTATCCGGCCTCGCGCATCAGGCGCTGTGCCTCGGCAATGTCCTTCTGGCCGTCGGGCGTATCCTTGGGCCGGAAGCCCTCGCGTTTCAGAAGCTCTTCCTCCGTCCACGTCCACCCGGGAAAGAGTCGGGGCGACATCGGCCCGCTCAGATGGCCTCCGCCGCCTATGTTAACCTTGAGCATCTCTTGCCGGTCCAGAGCCAGGAACATCGCCTTGCGGATGCGGATGTCATCAAAAGGCTTGCGGTTCACGTTGGGGATCAGGGCGAGGGGGTATGGGTCCGGCGCGGCGGTGAGCTTCATGCCCGGGTTGGTCCGCTCCAGGTCGCGCTTGGCGACGACGTCGAAGGCGGCCGCATAGCTGATAATCGAGTCCACCTTGCTCGTGCGAAACGCGGCGATCATAGTGGCGGAGTCCGGCACGATGAACATTTGAACGCCGTCCAAGTAGGGCTTGCCCGTGTTCCAGTAGTCCGGGTTGCGCACCGCCTCGGCGCCCACGTCGCGCGTGTAGGACTTGATCATGAAGGGGCCGGTGGAGCGGGCGTTGGTCAGCGTCTTGTAAGCGTCCTCGCCGCCCAGCTTCTCCTCCACCTCCGGCGCAAGCATGAGCTGGTTTGCCGCTGGCCCGCCCTTGAGGTAGGTCAGAATGGGCGCGAAGGGAAACTTTGTCTTGACCTGAACTATATATTTGTCCGGCGCGGTGAACGTGTCCACCGGCTCAAAGTTGCTCTTCCAGAGGTACTGAGCGCCGGGGCGCCTGATGCGCTCCAGGTTCCAGACGATGTCCTGCGCGGTGAGTTCGCGGCCATTGACGGGCGGGAGGTTGTGGAACTTGACGCCCTTGCGTATGGAAAGCACGAGCGTTTGCGGGTCCTTGAACTCCCACTTTTCCGCCAGCTCCGGAATGGGTAAGCCGTCGTTGATGTTAAAGTTGACGATATAGCTGCCCAGGTAGTCCCAGAACCCGATAGTTCCGGGGGAGCGGTGCGGGTCGCTGTGCGCCTCCTCAGACGGCGCCACCATCTTCAGGACGCCGCCGCGCTTGATCTGGACCGCCGGCGCGGGCGTGGGCGCGGCGGGCCGCGCTGTCGGCGTCGGCGCGAGTGGCGGGCTTGTCGTAGGCGCTGCGGCAGGTCGCGCCTGGGTGGGCGCAGCGGCGGGAGCGGTGGTGGGATTCGGCGCCGGAACCGGCTGCGCGGCGGGGGAGCAGCTCGCGGCGACGAGAGACAGCATGGCGATTCCGTAGAGACTGTAAGCCCAAGCCTTGCGGTGGACGTTCCTGCGAGTCATGGAAACCTCCCGTGACGTGCGAACGAGGACGATAGGCCTGTCACCACACTGGGAAATGTATGCACAGTCTAGGGGGCGAGGAAGCCGTTGTCAATCCCTGGACTGGGGGTCTGAGTACGGTGGTGCGGACGCTGGCCGCGGCCAGCGTCCGCACCCTTGACAGGGGCACCCCCAGACGATAAGGTAGGGGCGCTCTGACAGCGTGTACGTACAACTCCAGGAGGTGTCGCGATGAAATCCCAGGCAGCGTTGGAAGTCAGTAACTGGGGTCGCTGGGGCCCGAACGACGAGCGAGGCACCCTCAACTGGATCACGCCCGAGGTCATCGCCAAGGCGGCGCGGCTTGTGAAGAAGGGCAAAGTCTACAGCCTCTCCGTGGAGATTCACAAGGACACGCCCTGCGCGCCACACAAGAACACGCCCTGGAAGCAGGGCCTCGTCAGGGAAGACCACACTACCAGCGATCGGGTGGTCTTCCAGGACGTCATCATGATAAACACACACGGGGCCACCCACATGGACCCCCTGTGCCATGTCACGTACGGGCGCAAGCTGTACAACGGGTTTCCCATTGAGGGTAACGTGAGTGAGGGCGGCGCGCTGAAGTGCGGCATTGACAAGGTGGGAAGTGTGGTTGGCAGAGGCGTACTGCTGGACCTGGCCCGGCACAAGGGCGTGGACGTCGTGCCCCTGGGGTACCCCATCACGCCCGCCGATCTGGATGGGTGCGCCCGCGCTCAGGGCGTGGAGATAGGCCAGGGCGACATCGTGCTGCTGCACACGGGCTACCTCCGCAAGTTTGAGAAGGATCGCTCGCTGTACTCCTCGGCGCCGGGCCTGGGACGGGCCTCCATCTCGTGGCTTGCGGAAAAGCGGCTGACCGCCGTGGGCGCGGACACCGTCGGTGTGGAAGTGAAGCCGCCGGAAGACCCCAGCCGTGCGCTGGTCGTGCACGAACACTTCATCCGTGACTTGGGCGGCTATCTGCTAGAGCTGTTGGACCTGGAGGAGATAGCTCGGGACAAGGTCTACGAGTTCCTGTTCGTCGCCGCGCCGCTGCGCGTCCGCAACGGCATGGGCGGCCTGATCAACCCGTTGGCGATTGTGTAGCACGATAGCCAGCCATAGGAGGAAACTCATGTCTCTGGCCCTGCGGAAGAAACTTGGCCTCTCCGTCCTGGCGCTCGGCCTTGTCGTTGGCGCCTGCGCCCCGGCCGCCGCGCCTGTTCCGGCGGCGCCAGCCGCGCCGTCAACCGCGCCTGTGGCGCCCTCGGCGCCCGTTCCCGCAGCCCCTGTGGCTCCGGCCGCGCCACAGGCCCGCGCTACGCCGGCTCCCGCTCCCGCCGTGATTCCGACCTCGACGCCGCTGCCTCGCGCTCAGCAGGAAGGGCCGCGCCGTGGCGGCATCCTGCTCGCCTCGAACTCCGGCGACCCCGGCCACCTTGACCCGCACCAGCGGCGGGGCATTGTGCTGCATTCTCTGAGCAACGTCATCTACACGCAGGTCGTGAAATGGGACCCGGAGAAGCCCCAGAGCGTCATGGCCGACCTGGCGGAGCGATGGGAGACCAGCCAGGACGGCACCACGTACACGTTTTACCTGCGTAAGAACGTGAAGTGGCAGGACGGCAAGCCGTTCACCTCCGCGGACGTCGTGTGGAGCCTCAACAGGCTGCGCGACGAGACATCCCCGTTCGCCGTCCTGCTCGCCGCTGTGGACAAGGTAGAGGCGGTGGACGCGTTCACTGTGCGCATCAAGACCAGGTTCATCACCGGCTCCATGCTTTACAACCTGGCGACAGGCTGGATTGTCATCGGGCCGAAGCATATCGGCGACGCGCAAGGCAACTTGCGCACCACAGCTGTCGGCACCGGGCCGTTCAAGTTCAAGAGCTTCACGCCCAACGTGGTGTTTGAAGTGGTGCGCAACCCGGACTACTACGTGAAGGGTTCGCCCTACTTGGACGGCATCCGCACGTTCCTCATCGCGGACGCCAGCACGCGCCTAGCGGCGTTCCGCACGGGCCAGGTCAAGTGGATTGACGCGAGCGTGCCCCTCAACCCGAAGGACTCGGAGACAATCAAGAGGGCGATGCCCGGCGCGGTGGTGTACGAAATTGACCGCCTGAAGGGCAACGTCTTCTTCATGAACGCGAACCAGAAGCCGTGGAACGACGTGCGCGTCCGGCGCGCGATGTACCTCGCGTTCGACCGGCAGGGAGCCATTCAGGTGCTCGGCGCGGGCGTCGGCACGCTGCGCCTGGCCATGCTGACCGGCGACTGGGCGATGCCCTCCAGCGAGGTCGCCAAGCTGCCGGGCTTCCGCCAGCCCAAGGACGCGGACAGGGCGGAGGCGAAGAAGCTGCTGGCCGAGGCGGGCTATCCCAATGGCTTCGAGACAGTCATTCTGACGCGTTCGGATGATCCCGCGTACGTTCGCATGGCCGAGTTCTCCGCGAACCAGCTCGGCACCATCGGCATACGCGCCCGCATAGACCCGCAGACGAGCGCAATCTACCTCGACCGTAAGGACAGGTTGCAGTACGACTCCATGGCCATCACGCCGGTGCTGGACAACTTCGACCCGGATGGCGGCTCGCGCTACTTCCGCTCGCCGAACGAGTCCGGATTCAAGGACCCGGAGATGGACCGGATATTTGACCTGCAGGCGCAGACGCTGGACACGGCCAAGCGCCGCGAATTGACATTGCAGTTGGAGAAGCGGGTGATGGACCAGGGCTGGTACGTCACCACGCACTGGGACACCAACTACATGTTCGGGTGGCCGGAGGTGCGGAACGCGACGCCGCGCTTCCTGGGATCCAACAGCAACGCACGTTTGCCCGAGTATATATGGCTGGCCCAGTAGTCCGGTAAGCAGCAGTCTGGTAAGATAGAGAGCGGGCGGCCCCGTCAGGGCTGCCCGCTCTCTATCTGTGTAGGCTATGCATCAGTACATTGCCCGGCGTTTGCTGATGTTCCTGCCCGTCCTATTCGGGGTATCCGTGCTTATCTTCCTGCTCATGCGCGTCATTCCCGGCGACGTGGCGCGCCTTCTGCTCTCCGGCGGAGGCGAGGGTGGCACGGTGAGCGAGCGGGCGGTCCAGAAGGTGCGGCAGGACCTTGGCCTGGACAAGCCGCTGCACGTGCAATACGTCAACTGGATCGCGAGCCTGGCCCGGCTGGAGGTCGGCAAGTCGTACTACTGAGGCAGGCAGGTGCTCCTGGTGATTGCGCAGCGATTACCCCTGACCGTTGAGCTCGCGGCGTTCACTATCGTCATCGCGGTGCTGATCGCGGTGCCGCTGGGGGCGCTGGCCGCGGTGCGCCAGGATACGTGGCTGGACTACGTGCTGCGCGTCGTCAGCATCGGCGGGCTGGCCATGCCGACGTTTTGGACGGCGACGCTCATCATCCTCGGCCTGGCGGTCATCTTCGGCGCGCTGCCTCCGCTGGGCGTCACCAGCAGCCTTTTTGACGACCCGCTGAGAACCCTGCAACAGCTTGTCTGGCCCGCGCTTGCCCTCGGCTACTACGACGCGGCGATGATCAGCCGCATGACGCGGTCGCAGATGCTGGAGGTGCTGCGGCAGGACTACGTGCGCACGGCGTGGGCGAAGGGGCTCCGCGAGCGGATGGTCCTCGTGCGCCACGCGCTGCGCAACGCCTTGCTGCCCGTGGTCACCATCGTCGGGTTGCAGTTCGCGTACCTGCTGGGCGGGACGGTCATCATGGAGAAGATATTCTTCCTGCCGGGCATGGGCAGCGCGCTGGTTGACTCCATTATCCGGCGCGACTATCCGATGATTGAGAACATTGTCGTGCTCTTCGCCTTCATGGTGCTGGTCATGAACCTGCTCATCGACATTCTGTATGCGTGGCTCGACCCGCGCATCCGGTACGCCTAGCGCGCCGTGAGCGACGTTCCGCGCTCCGCTGGCGCCATAGCTGTTCCGGCTGTGTTCGCGTCGCGCGGTCCGAACGTGCTGCGCGCGGCGCTCACGCTGGCGCGGAGCAAGCCTCTGGGCGCGTTCGGCGCGGTGGTGATTCTGCTTGTGCTTTTCGTCGCCATCGCCGCGCCGCTCATTGCGCCCTACGACCCGCTGGCCATGAACTTTGACGCGCCGTTCGCGCCGCCGAGCGCGCGCTTCCTGGTGGGCGCGGACGAGTTCGGGCGGGACGTGTTGAGCCGCATCATCTGGGGTTCGCGCATTTCGCTGTACGTGGGGGTCGTTTCCGTGGTGCTGGGACAGTCCATCGGCGGCGCGCTGGGAGTCGTGAGCGGCTTTATGGGCGGGAAGGTGGACGTGCTCGTCCAGCGGTTCGTGGACATGCTCATGTCCTTCCCCATGCTCGTTCTGGCGCTGTCCATCGTCGCGGCGCTGGGGCCGTCCCCGATCAACGTGGTCCTCGCCATCTCCATCGTCCAGGTCCCGCGCTCCTCGCGCATCATCCGGTCGGCGGCGCTGCTCGTCAAGGAGATGCAGTACGTGGACGCGGGGCGCGCCATCGGCGCGTCGGGCGCGCGCATCCTGTGGCGTCACGTCCTGCCCAACTGCGTCGCGCCGTTCATCGTCATCGCCAGCACCACCATGGGCCTGGCGATTCTCACCGAGGCGTCGCTGAGCTTCCTGGGCGTCGGGACGCCGCCGCCGGACCCGTCGTGGGGCGCAATGCTCTCCGGCACCGGTCGCTCGTACGTGGAAATCGCGCCCTGGCTGGCGATCTTTCCCGGTCTGGCCTTGACCCTGACCGTGTTTGGCTTTAATCTACTGGGCGACGCCCTTCGCGATATCCTCGACCCGCGACTGCGCAAGTAGGCGACGCGGGCGTGTGGACCAGGGAAACGAGAGGAGCATGCAATGGCCCTTCGAGACAGCTACAAGTTCCAGTACCAGACCGACCAGACGCTGAACAAGGACTACAAGAAAGACCCGCCGCAGGTCGTCATCTACGACAATGTGACGCCGAAGATCGCGCGCATCACCTTGAACAGGCCGGAGAAACGGAACGCCTTCAACGACCGGATGTTCTGGGATGTGCTGTCCAGTCTCCACCGCGCGTATGACGACCCCGCGGTACGAGTGATCATCATCCGCGGCAACGGTCCCGTCTTCAGCTCGGGCCATGACCTCTCAGGCCCCAAGGACGAGAAAGGTCAGCCGGAGGAGACGCCCCCTATCCCGCCGGACATCAAGCCGGTCATGCGCGACTACTTCAACGTGGAGCGGCGGCGGTGCGGCAAGCACGAAGACCTGTTCCATTTTCCCAAGGTGACTATTGCTCAGGTCCACGGCACGTGCATGGGCGCAGGCGAGCACATCGCTTGGTCGTGCGACCTGACGGTGGCGACGGAGGACGCCCAGTTCGGGCAGGTGGGCTTTGGCCGCTTCCCCGGCGGCGCCGGACGATGGATGGGCGCGTGGCCGCTGGGATCAAATGTCTCCCGGTGCGGCACGGTGCTCGACCAGGTGTCAGGCAAGGCCGCCTATGACGCCGGCCTCATCACCCTGGCCGTCCCGAAGGAGCGGCTGGAGCAGGAGACCCTGCGCCTTGCCCACGGGGTCGCGGAGCTGCCGCCGGATGCCCTGGCGTTGTCCAAGGACCTCTGGGGCGGCGTGAACGATATCCAGGGTATTGGGAGGGCCTGGCGCTCCCACTACGGGTGGCACATGTGCCTTCAATTCGTGCGCTTCCCGCCCGGCGAGACCAACTTCTACAAGCTGCGTCGCGACAAGGGCCTCAAAGGCTACTTTGAGCAGCGCCGGACCGCGGCCACGCCCAAGGCCTAGCTGAAGCAGGGGATGGGAGTAGTGGTGAGGGCAACGACTTCCGCGCAAGCAGCAGCCCGCCAGCAGGCGGGGGAGACTCCGCAAGGCGGAGCCGAGGGCGTGGCCCTCTACGTCCATGTCCCCTTCTGCGCTACCAAGTGCCGCTACTGCGACTTCAACGCCTACGCCCGGATGGAGCGGCTCATCCCGGCTTTCGTGGAGGCCCTCCTGCGGGAATTGGAGGCGTGGAGCGGCATCCTGGGGCCAGTCCGCGTTCCCACCATTTTCTTTGGTGGCGGCACGCCGTCCCTGCTGCCGTCCGGGGACGTGGCCCGATTCCTGGACGCGGCGCGTCGCGTCTTCAGCCTGGACCCCGCGGCTGAGGTCAGCCTGGAGGCCAACCCGGACGACGTCACGGAAGCCAGGCTGCGTCAACTCCGGGAGTCCGGGGTGAACCGGCTCAGCATGGGCGTCCAGAGCTTTGACGACGGCCTGCTGCGGTCCCTTGACCGGCGTCACACCGCAGCCGAGGCGGCGGAAGCCTTTCAGATGGCGCGGGCTGCTGGCTTCGACAACATCAACCTGGACCTGATATATGGCCTGTGCGGCCAGACGCTGGCCCAGTGGGAGGCGACGCTGGAACGCGCGGTGGCCCTGCGCCCGGAGCACCTTTCACTGTACGCTCTGACCATCGAGGAGCACACGCCGCTCTGGGACGACGTGCGCCGGGGCCGCAGTCCGGAGCCGGACCCGGACCTGGCCGCGGACATGTACGTCATGGCAGAGGACCGCCTGGCCGCCGTGGGATACCGCCACTACGAGATCTCCAACTGGGTGCTCCCTGGCCGGGCCTGCCGCCACAACCTGGTGTACTGGCGAAACCAACCCTACCTGGGACTGGGGCCCGGCGCCCACTCCCGCATTGGCGCGTATCGCTTCCATGACGTCCTCTCGCCCGCGGAGTACACGCGGCGCGCCGCCGGGCTTTCGATAGCCGCGGGGCCGCAACCGCTGAGCGCCGAAGTCGTGCGTGGCCTGCCGACTGTCGCTGGCGTGGACGAAGTGAGCGCGGCCACGGATGCGGCGGACACCCTCATCCTGGGACTGCGTCTGGACGAGGGCGTTGACGCGGGTGATGTGGCGCGGCGTTTCCCAGACGCGGAGGTTGGTCGGTGGGACAGCGTCATCCGTGAGATGTGCGCGGCGGGCCTCCTGGAGCGCGAGGGCGGCGTCCTGCGGCTGACCCGGCGCGGACGGCTGCTGGGCAATGAGGTCTTTCTGCGCTTCCTGCCCGGCTAGCTTCGCTCCTCCCGTCTCCGCCCATTGCCTCTGCTTCAATCACTCCGCTATACTCGATGCAGGTGAAGCTATGTATGTCATCGGCACCGCCGGACACGTCGACCACGGCAAGTCCACCCTCGTCAAAGCCCTGACCGGCATTGACCCCGACCGCCTCCGCGAGGAGAAGGAGCGGGAGATGACCATTGACCTGGGCTTCGCCTGGCTGCTTTTGCCGAGCGGGGCCGAGGTCAGCGTGGTGGACGTGCCCGGCCATGAGCGCTTCGTGAAGAACATGCTGGCGGGCGTCGGAGGCATTGACCTCGCGCTGCTCATCGTCGCCGCCGACGAGGGAGTCATGCCCCAGACTCGTGAGCATCTGGCTATCCTGGACCTCTTGCGCGTGAAGCGGGGCATCGTGGTCATCACCAAGAAGGACCTGGTGGACCAGGAGTGGCTGACTCTGGTCATGTCCGACGTGCGGGAGACGCTCAAGGGGACGGCGCTGGAGGATGCGCCCATGTCCGCCGTTTCGTCGGTGACGGGCGAGGGCATCAAGGAGCTGACTCAGCTTATTGAGACGGAGCTTCAGGCCACGCCCCGTCGGCGCGACACGGGTCGTCCGCGGCTGCCCATTGACCGGGTGTTCAGCGTCGTGGGCTTCGGCACCGTGGTCACGGGTACGCTCACCGACGGTCGGCTAACCGTGGGCGAGGAGCTGGAGGTCCTCCCCAAGGGGCTGAAGGCGCGCGTCCGCGGGCTGCAGTCGCATAAGAAGAAGGTGGACGAGCTGCCGCCGGGCACCCGCGCGGCGGTCAACCTGACGGGCGTGGACGCGGACCAGTTGGCGCGCGGCGACGTGCTGACCACGCCGGGTTGGCTGCGTCCCACCGAGGCGGCGGACGTGAAGCTGCGCATCCTGCCCAGCGCCCCCATGGCCGTCGGGCACAACGCCTCGGTCATTCTCTACATTGGCACGTCGGAGGTGCCGGCCCGGGTCCGCCTGCTGGACGCGGATGAGCTGAAGCAGGGCGAGACCTCGTGGGCGCAGGTGCACATGGAGAAGCCCATCGTCGCGGTCAAGGGCGACTACTTCATCATCCGCAACTCGGCGGGCACTCTCGGCGGCGGCGAGATCGTGGACCCGCACGCGCGGCGCCACCGGCGGCGCCAGCAGAGCCTCCTGGACCGGCTCACCGTGATGGAGCAGGGATCGCCGGAGGAGATAGTGCTGAAAGCGATGGAGGCGGCGGAAGGCTCCGAGGCCCGCGGCCTGGCAAGCCGCGCGAACATGGCGTGGGCGGACATCCAGGGTGTTCTCCAGACCCTTGCGGAGAGCAAGCGGGCCGTCGCGCTGGCGGAGCGAGTGAGCCAGAACACGCTGGTCTATTCAGCGCAAGGTTGGAAGTCCCTCCAGGAGAAAGCGCGACAGGTGCTGGAGCAGTACCACAGGCAGTACCCGCTGCGCCGGGGCGCGTCCAAGGAGGAGCTGCGCAGCCGTCTGAATGTGACGGCCTCCGCCTTCGTGTCCATCCTGCGGCGCCTCCAGGCCGAGGGCGCGCTTGTGGAGGAAGGCGCCACCGTACATTTGCCCGCGCACCATGTCCGGCTCGCGCCGGAGCAGCAGGCCGCCGCCGACCGCTATCTGCGCGCCCTGATCGAGAAGCCGTACTCGCCCTTCGGCGACGCGGCGATTGACCAGGACCTCTTGAGCGTGCTCATTGACCAGCGGAAGGTCGTCCGGTGCAGCGAGGACGTGGTGTTCGCCGCCGCGGCCTACGACGACATGGCGCGCCAGGTGGTGGAGCGCATCAAGCAGCAGGGCAAGGTCACGGTGGGCGAGATGCGGGACATGTTCAGCACGAGCCGCAAGTATGCGCTGGCGCTGGCCGAGTATCTGGACCAGCAGCACGTCACGCGCAGGGTGGGGGATGAGCGCGTCCTGCGGTAATCGCTAATGTCCTGTTTTGGAAACACGTTCCCTAGTCCATGTCATACCGGCGGAAGCCGGTATCCAGAGAAGCACCGGGGAACGCTGGATTCCGGCTTTCGCCGGAAAGACGGTAAGTGACCAGGGGCGTTTCCTTGAACAATTTCTCATGCATGAAACAGTATGCGTACTTCGGGGACAGGACACTAGGCCGGGGAGTCGCCGGGCCGCTTCTCGGCGGCGGCCTCCGCCCTGTGGGTCTCCATGTAGTCCAGGCTTTGCCGGTACTGTTCCTCGGTTATAAGCCCTTCGGCCATGTAGAAGTTGAGCATGACCTTGAGGCTGAGGAGCCGCAGGACGCCGTACCCGTGGAGCTTCAAACGCTCGATGCCCCCCTGGTCGCGGTCCACCAGCACGACGGCGTTGCGGACCCGCAGGCCGGCGGCCTCCAGGGTGCGGGTGGTCTCCAGAAGGCTTCCGCCGGTGGTCATCAGGTCGTCCACCACCAGGACGCGCTGGCCCTGCTGGAACAGCCCCTCGATGCGTGGCGCGCCGTTCTTCTGGTGGTCCGGACGGACGTACATCATAGGGACCTGCGCGTGAAGGGACAAGGCCGTGGCCAGGTGCAGCCCGCCGACGGGGACGCCGGCGACAAGCTGAAAATCAGCGCACTCAGGGCGCGCCATGAGCTGCTTGGCTCTGATGTCCTCCAGCATGATGCGGGCGACTCGTCGGAGGACGTTTGGCTTGCTGATGAGCACACGGGGGTTGATATACACGGGCGAGTGGCGGGTCGTCCGGCCCAGGGTGAAGTCGCCGAACTGCACGCCGCCAAGGTCGAAGAGCTCTTTGGCGATCCACAAGTTACCTGGGGGGAGAGACTTAGGAGAGGACATATTTACTCTCTTGGTGCGAAAATCGCCACATTGTGTATCATTCTAGCAGAGACGGGGAATGCCCAGCAAGGCGAGGCCGCGGGTATGCAAGGCCATGTCGCCCTTGTTGCGGGCGCTTCGTCCGCGCTGGTACAATCGTGCTCTGCGTTCAGACGGGCAGGTGTGCGAGACCAAGGAGGGAGGGTCATGCCGGTTGAGATAATTGCCAGCGACGCCAGCATCCCGGGCGAGGGCGGCAAGACGATGGCGGCCCACGTGGCGCGTCCCAAGGCCACCGGGAAGTACCCCGTGGTCGTGGTCATCATCGAGGCCTTCGGCCTGAACCGCCATATTGAAGATGTGGCGGAGCGCTTCGCTCGCGAGGGCTACGTGAGCATTGCGCCGGACTTCTACTATCGGGAGGGCCACAAGGCGGCTGCGGCCTACGCCGACCTCGTCAGCGCGCGCCGATTGATGAGCTCGATAGTGGACAGCAAGTACGCGGAGGACATGCGGCGCGTCCTGGACTTCTTGAGGGAGCAGGACTATGCGTTGGTGAGCAGGTTGGGCACCGTGGGCTTCTGCATGGGCGGGCGCCTGTCGTACCTTGCCGCTTGCCAGGCGCCGGGCGACGTGAAGGCCTGCGTGGTGTTCTATGGCGGGCGCATCGTCACGCGGGACCGCACCGCCAGCGCGCCTGTCCCGCCCGTGGAGATGACATCCAACCTCGAGGCGCCTGTCCTCGGGTTCTTCGGCGACCTGGACGCGGGCATTCCCTTGGACGATATCAAGGAGTTGGAGGCCACGCTCAAACGGCTTGGGAAATCCGGCGAGTTCCACGTGTACAAGGGGGCGCCTCACGGCTTCTTCTGCGACGAGCGCGGCACCTTCCGTCCGGAGGCGGCGAAGGACGCATGGCAACGCACGCTCGTTTTCTTCCAGAGGCACTTGAAGGCGGGAACGCCCACGGGGAGCCGTTGATGATGAAGGACGCGCGCGGGCAATCGGCCCGCCGTCCCTCAGGCGACGTGAAGGCGGCCCGAGGCCGCGAACCTGCCGTGGCTGCCGTACCGGCGCTGCATGTTTTTGGCGTAACGGATATGCCGGAAGTCCGGTCTGGCTCCGACCTGGCCGCCTTGATCATCGAGGCGCTGGCCCGCCAGAAGACTCCGCTTCTATCCGGCGACGTGGTGGTCGTGACGCAGAAAGTGGTCTCAAAGGCGGAAGGCCAGTTGGTTAGACTTGGCGGCGTGCGTCCGTCCGCGTTTGCTCGCTATCTGGCTGGCTGGAGCGGCAAAGACGCCCGCCGAGTGGAGGTCGTGCTCCGCGAGACGCGGCGTATCGTGAAGATGGACCAGGGGCTGCTGGTCTGTGAGACGCACCACGGCCTCGTCTGCGCTGACGCGGGGGTGGACGAGTCCAACGTGCCGGGGCCCTCCGTCGTCACCCTCCTGCCCAAGGACCCGGACGCCTCCGCCCGTCGGCTGCGCGAGACCCTGGAGCGCCACTATGGCGTGCCCCTGGCAGTCGTCATCTCGGACACCTTCGGTCGGCCGTGGCGCAAGGGCATCACGAACGTGGCGATCGGCGCGAGCGGCATTCAGACGATGCGGGACTACAAGGGGGAAAAAGACCCCTCCGGCTACGTGCTGAAGGGCACGGTCATCGCCGTGGCCGACGAGCTTGCGGCTTCGGCTGAGCTGGTTATGGGGAAGCTGCAGGGTGTGCCTGTCGCCGTGGTGCGCGGGTACGATTACGAGCGTGCGGACGGGGGCGCCAGGGAGATGGTCTGGGAGCCGGATCACGACCTTTTCAGATAGCAGGCCCGCCGCGTGGTCCAGGCTCTCCGGGTACCGCGTTGTCTCGCGGGAAGCCGGACTCGTCATGTCAGCACTTTTCGTATAACGTATAATAGGACTTGAGTACCATGCAACAGACTGCGGCATGGGAAGTCTTTAAAGGAGGGCCGTCATGGATAAGCCCCTCATGTTCGTGCATGACCGGCGCATGGAAGGCGTCTGGCCTCTGATTCTAGCGCCTCTGATTGCAATTCTCATCATCGTGGCCAGCAAATCGTATGTGGTGATGGACCCCGCCATCGCGCCCATCGCCCTCGTACTGATCGCCATCCCAGGCCTCTATCGCGTTTTCTGGGGCAAATCCGAGGTTGTCGTTGACACGTCCAAAGGCGCGGTCTCGCTGCGTCAGGGACCCGGGAGGCAGGAGAAGAAGCTTGCTTCCCTCGCGGATGTCCAGCGAGCGGACGTGGCGATGGTGTACCGCGGCAAGACGCCGCTCTATCGGCCATATCTTCTGCTCAAGAACAACACACGGGTGGAGCTTATGCCCGACTGCGACAAGATGCAGCAGTCCCATGCTCCCGCCGCTGCCGTCAACGATGCGATCAGCCTGGCGCCCGAGGTGCGGGCCAAGCTGGCGATGATGAGTCAGAAGGCCAGCGGCGGCGGCGTCTCCAGCCAGGCTGCCATCCTCTGGGTGGTTGTCATCGTGCTCGTTGTGATCACCATTGTCACGCTGGCGGTCACCACGGGGACATAGGCCCTGCCGAGAGGAAAGGTGTCCGCCCGCTGTGCCGCGAGGCGGCGAATTCCGAGAAGGCCTCGCGTCACACGCTGAACAGGATGTTCATCACGTCCCCGTCCTGGGGCACGTAGGCCTTGCCCTCCAGCCGCAGCAACCCCTGTCGCTTGGCTTCGGTCAGGCCCCCGCACTTGAGCAGGGTGTCCGCAGAGATCACCTCCGCGCGGATGAAGCCTCGCTCAAGGTCCGAGTGGATTTTGCCCGCCGCCTTGGGAGCTGAGCTTCCCCGGCGGATTGTCCAGGCGCGCACCTCGTCCGGCCCCACGGTGAAGAACGAGATGTACCCCAGCAGCTCGTAGGAGAGGCGGATGGCGCGCTCCATGCCGGGCGCCTGGAGACGCATGCTCTCCCGGAACTCCGCCGCATCCGCGTCGCTCATCTGGGCCAACTCCATCTCCAGCTTGCCGCACATCAGCACGCAGGCCCGGCCCGGCCGGTTGTAGCGCGTGCGCAATTCCTTCTCCCACGCCTCGGCGCGCGCCAGGTCCTCCTCGCCGATGTTCATCACCAGCAGCAGGGGCTTGGACGTGAGGAACTGGTATGCGGTGAGCGCGCGCGCCTCGTCCTCCGTGAAGTTTTGCTCCCGCACCGGCACGTCCTTGCCGAGGGCGTCCTTTATGCGGTTCAGCAGCGCCAGCTCCCGCAACATCGCGTCCCGTTCCCCCGGCTTGGCCGGCTTGAGGCTGGCCTTCAGCCGTTCCAGCCGCTTCTCCAGAAGGGCCATGTCGGCGAAGGTCAGCTCCATGTCCATCGTCCCGACGTCCCTGTGCATGTCCACCGAGCCTTCGAGGTGGGGCACGGTGGGATCGCCGAAGGCGCGGACGACGTGCATGATGGCGTCCACATTGGCGAGGTTGCGATAGAAGGCGCCCGTGATACCCTCGCTCTTGCCCAGGCCTTGAGGCGCCGCCGGCACTTCAGTGTACTTGACCTCCGCCGGGGTGAATTTCTTGGGGTTGAACAGGGTGGCCAGGGCGCTCAGGCGCGCGTCAGGGACCTTGGCCACGCCGACGTTGGACTGGCCTGATGCGTTGACGGCGGCGTGTCCGCGGGTCAGGGCGTTGAAAATGGTGGTCTTGCCACACTGGGGAAGTCCGATAAGTCCGATTTCCATTTCCTCATCTTACCTGAAGATGGCCCTGGCTGCACGGTGCTGTGCTACAATGGCGCAGGCATTGATCTCGCCCTCTGAAACATAGCGCGGCCAAGCGGCGCAACCTTTGGGTGCATCAAGATATGCTCTACGTACTGCACGGCGAAGACGCGTACTCCCGGCGCCAGGCGCTGGAGGCCATCCGGACGGGACTCGGCCCGGCCGACGCTCTGATCACAAATACGACGGTGCTGGACGGCGCGAGCGTGTCCGTGTCGCAGATCAAGCAGGCGTGCGAGACTGTGCCGTTCCTGTCGTCACACCGCCTCGTGATTGTCGAGGGCCTGCTGGAGCGCTTCGAGGAGCGTAATACGGACAGGCGTCGCGGCCGGAAAGGCGGCGCATCGGCGGACTCCGCGGAGTGGGTGCCCTTCGCCGAGTACCTGCCGACCGTCCCGCCGACCACCGTGGCGGTGCTGGTGGACGGAGAGCTCAAGCGCAACCCCCTGCTTCGGGCGCTGTCCAAAGCGGCACAGGCGCAAGAGTTCCGTCCGCTGCGATTCGATGCCCTGCTGGGATGGATTGGGGAGCGCGTGGCGCACCAGGGTGGGACCATCGAGCCGCAGGCTGCCCGTCTGCTCGCCGAGCTTGTCGGCCCCGACCTGTGGCAGATTACTCAGGAGATTGACAAGCTGCTGACGTTCACGCGGGGTGACCCTGTCAGGGAAGCCGACGTGCAGGCGCTGGTGAGCAACGCCCGTGACGCGAACGTCTTCAGCCTTGTGGACGCGGTCATGGATCGGCGTTCCGCGCTGGCGCTGCGCCTGTTGGAGCATCTCCTGGGACAGGGGGAGAATCCGACCCGTCTGCTCGGCATGGTGGCCCGACAAGCGCGGCTGGTGCTTCTGGCGCAGGACCTTCAGGCGCGGAGCGTGCCCGCCGCCGACATGGGCCGTCGGCTGGGCATTCACAGCGAGTACCCATTACGCAAGACCCTGGAGCAGGCGCGCGCCGTGCCCCCGCGCCGCGCGATCGTGCTGCTCGAACGGCTGCTTGAGACGGAGCTGGCCATGAAGACGGGGCGCCTTGACGAGGGCGCGGCGCTGCATATTCTTGTAGCGGAGTCGGCGTAGAAAAGGCGGTACAGCGGCGTAAGGGCTAGTCCCAGTCGTGCAGGACGGGGTTGTAGCACGCCGCCATGTGCCCTGGCTCCCGCTCTCTGAGGGGTGGGTGCGGGTTCAACCGGCACTCGTTGCGCGCCTTGTGACACCGGGGGATGAAGGCGCACTGGTCGGGCAGGTCCACAAGGCTGGGCGGCATCCCTGGCAGCGCGGTCAGGTGGCGGCCCGGCCTGTCCAGACGGGTCACCGCCTGGAGCAGCCCCGACGTGTAGGGATGAGCGGGCTTGTGGAAGATGCTCACCGTGTCCGCCTGCTCCACGATGTGCCCCGCGTACATCACTGCCACCTCGTCCGCCATGCGGGCGATGACCCCCAGGTCGTGCGAGATGATGATGATGGACGAGTCGCGCTCCGCCTTCAGGCGGCGTAGCTGCGCCAATATGTCCGCCTGGAGGGTCACGTCCAGGTTGGTGGTCGCCTCGTCGGCGATGAGCACCTGAGGCTCCAGCACGAGGGCGATGGCCAGCATGATGCGCTGGCACATGCCGCCGCTGAGCTGGAACGGGTACTGATTGACGACCCGCTCAGGGTCGGCCATTCCGACGCGCTGCAGCACCTCCATGGTGAGCTTCCGGGCTTCCCGCCGGGAGACGCGGACGTGGCTGGTCACCATTTCCTCTACCTGCGCTCCCACGGGCAGGACGGGGTTCAGCCCGCTGACGGCGTCCTGAAAGACCATGGCGATCTCCTTGCCTCGGAGCCGCCGCATCTCCTCCTTGCCCATCTTAAGCAGGTCGTGGCCGTTGAAGAATATCTGGCCCTGCGTCACGTGGCCCGGAAAGGGACGGTGAGATAGGATGGAGTGGGCGGTCATGGTCTTGCCGCAGCCGCTATCGCCCACGTTGCCTAGGATGGTCCCCCGCTTGAGCGTGAGGTTTACCCCGTTGACCGCCTTCACCACGCCCTCACGCGTGGGAAACTCGGTGTAGAGGTTGCGGACGTCCAGGACTGGTTCCACTGTCATGGCTGTATCTGCGGATGCTCTAGAACCCGTTCCAAAATTCGGCTTCAGGGTTCGACAAGCTCACCATGAACGGAAGAACCACCGCTGAGCTTGTCGAAGGGTGAACAGGCATTTTGAAAGGACTTCTAGCGCTCTTTTTGCATTATACAGCGCCCCGCGCGTGCAGGTGGACGGGCCGGAAGCGTCCGCTCTTGAGGCAGTCGGTCAGGTCTCGCAGGCTCTCAATGCGCTGGTCGAAGTGCGTGGCGCACACCCCGATGTCTTCCGGGTCGTGCGCGTCGCTGCAACCCACGGCGGGCAGCTTCAGCTTGTGGATGACCTCCTGAGAGAAGGCGTTCTCCCGCGCGGAGCCGCGCCCGTTGTACGCCTCCGCGGCGTCCGCAATCTGGAACACAGGCTCGGCGCAGGCCCGGGCGACGCACGCGTCATGGTAGGCGGGGTCTGCGCGGGCGCTTTCTTCCAGGAAGCGACGCCGGTAGGGGTGGGCGGCGACCATTGCGCCGCCCGCCTCGTCCACCATTCGCTTGACGAAGGTGGCACGGTGCATCCCGAACACGTACCTCTCCAGGCCAAAGACAAGCAGGTGGCCTTCTTCCGTGGTGATTTCCACGCCGGGGAGGACCAGGAATCCCTCCTCCTGGCTCAGCCGGGCGATGTCGTCAGGGGGCCAGAACCAGTCGTGCTCCGTGATGCAGATGCCGTCCAGTCCCGCCTGCCGGGCGCGGCGCACCAGCTCCTGCGGGCGCAGGAAGCTGTCCCACGACAGGGGATTGGTGTGGGTGTGCAGGTCAATCAGCATGCGCGGCGCACGACTCGGAGCTTCGCGGACTCCTAGGGGTATGTGAAGCGCAGGGCACTGGTTTTCTCCGTGGATGTGATGGTCGCGAGGAACTCCGCGCCCTGCTGCTGAATGGTGAAGCCGTCCGCGAGCGAGAAGCTGATGTCTATGGCGCGGCTCACCATCTGGCGTGCTCCAATCGTGCCGACGGCGATGGTCTCGGAGTCCTTGCCGTTGACCGCTATGCGCTTGCCCCGCGAGGATACTTCCAGCTTGACGCTCACGTTGTGCGCGTCTGAATCGCCGGTGTTGGTCATCTCGGCGGTCATGCGACGGCTTGTCAGGCCCGTCTCCTCCACCTTGGCGATGCGGAGCTGAAAGTCCACTGGCCGGGCTGCCGAGACTGGCGTGGTGGTTGGCACGGATGGTGGAATAGCTGGCGTGGCGGTCGGCGCGGACGGAGGGAGCGTCGGCGTAGCGCCTACGGGCGGACCTTCGAGCGGGACCGCGATGGTCACGGGTGAAGGGGAATAGTAGTCACGGAGCGTCCACGTGCGCGCCTTGGGGCTATCAGCGGGGAATGTGTCCAGCCGCGTCTGCCCGCGCATGATGTCTATCATGGTCACGCGCGACGTCGTCTCGCCGCTCAACCCCTCCAGTTTGTAGCTATAGCTGTACATGCCGAGGACGGCGGGAACGAAGGCCACGTCCAGCACGACGGCGACCGTGGCCGACTGGCCCGCTGGCACGTCCAGACGCGCATTGCCGCTGACGCGGTCGTCGCCGCGGGCGGCGGTCGCCGTGACCGACCCTTCCACCCGGCCGTTTGTTTTGTTGGAAAGCTCCAGTCGCCAGTCCTCCGTGTAGTTGATCAAACCGCGTGGGCTGAAGAACTCCCAGTGGGCATTTCTGCCCTTGTCCGCTACCCCCATGACGCTGGTGTCGGCGAGCGGCGTTATAGCCCCGCTTTCCTGGGCGCGCTGGACGGCGCGGATGTCCGGGGACTCCACCGCGCCGCTGATGGGCAGGTCGGCGCGGGGCGTCTGCGGGTCGTTGCTCTCCACGGTGAGGATGCCGGACAGGGATGCGGCGGCGCTCGTGTCCACGGTGAAGGGGAGCGTGACGCGGTTGCCGGGGCCGATGGTCAGCGGCAGGCTGGCTGTCACGCGCAGGGCGGGCAGAGACGAGGGGAGCGAGCGTATCACGAGATTGGCGTTTCCTCCATTGCCTATCTCCAGCGAGCCGTTCACGACGGCCAGTTGGGGAACGGCGCCCAGCGCCAGTCCGCTCCTGGGGACGAGAAGACGCGGCGCGGCGGCCTGGGCCGGCGGCGCGGCGTCCACGAGCGCGGGACGGAAGCCGCCGACAATCAGAGCAAGTGTCAGCATGGCGGCGAGGGTCAACGCCTGGCGTTTCATGGTCTGCTCCTATACTCACTGTTCATCGGCGCTTGCCGGCTAAAACGCATCGTATTCCGTTGGGAGATGATTTAGTGTGTCATCTTGACGCGGTACCGTCAATAGCGCATCATCGTATGGACTAAGGATTGTGTTCCTTTTCACGTGTTGTTGCATTTTGCGGGGCCCCATGATATATTGGGTGCCCATCAGCTAAGGAGGACATAGCTTGCTCGCCCAGTACGGATACGTAGGTATCTTTCTGGTCATAGCCGTCCTCATCCCCACCTTCATGCTCCTTCTCTCATGGCTCATGTCGTTCGTCGGGGTCCGTCCGCAGAAGCCGTCCGTGGTCAAGAGTGAGACGTACGAGTGCGGCATGGAGACCATCGGCGGGTCATGGGTCCAGTTCAACTTTCGGTACTACTATTTCGCTCTGCTCTTCGTGATATTCGACGTCGAGACGGTCTTCCTGTACCCCTGGGCCGTGCATTTCAAGCAGCTCGCTCTGTTCGGGTTGGTGGAGATGGCCGTCTTTATGGCAATCCTGTTGGTGGGATATCTTTACGCCTGGAAGAAGCGGGCGCTGGAGTGGAGGTAGGCAGTGCAGGACATAACGACTGAGGGGGGCCTGCCGCTCTATCTGACGACCCGTCACCTCGATACCGCCGAGGGCGCGGAGATCGAGAAGCTGCGGCTGACCATGCGGGAACCGCAGCCGGTCGAGGATATCCAGGTCCCCGCGGACCTGAAGCGAAACGTGCTCGTCACATCGGTGGACGCGCTGGTCAACTGGGGCCGACAGGGCGCCGTGTGGCCCGTCACCTTCGGGTTGGCCTGCTGCGCCTTTGAGATGATTGGCAGCGCCATGTCGCGCTTCGATATCGCGCGCTTCGGCATGGAGGCGTTCCGGGCGTCGCCGCGCCAGGCCGACCTCATGATTGTGGCGGGGACAGTCACCTGGAAGATGGCTCCGCCCATCCGCCGCCTGTACGAGCAGATGGCCGAACCCAAGTGGGTCATCTCCATGGGCGTATGCGCCACCGCGGGCGGCCCGTACTTCGACTCCTACAGCGTTGTCCCCGGCGTGAACCGGATCGTCCCGGTGGACGTCTATGTCCCCGGCTGTCCGCCCCGTCCGGACGCGCTGCTGTACGGCATCATGATGCTGCACGACAAGATAAAGCGGTACTCCATAGCTCGGAAGGGCTAGGAGAGCAGGCGGGAATGACTCGTCAGTGGCAGGGCGCGGAGCTGGCGCGGGCCATCAGTGGCAAGCTCGCAGAGGCTGTTGTCGAGGCCAAGGACAACGCCGTGTGGGTCAAGCCCACCGGGCTGCTGGACGTGGCGAGGCTGCTGCGCGAGGGGCCGGGGCTGGAGTTCGACTTCCTGTCCTCCGTGACGGGCGTGGACTACATTGACTTCTTCGAGGTGGTGTACCACCTGGCCTCCATCACGCTTAACCATAGCTGTATTGTCAAGGTGCGCGTCCTTGGCCGGGACGAGCCTGTCATGCCTTCCGTCTTCTCCGTGTGGCAGGGCGCCGACCTGCAGGAGCGGGAGGTCTATGACCTGGTCGGCATTCGCTTTGAGGGACATCCCAACATGAAGCGCATCATGTTGTGGGAGGGGTTCCCCGGCCACCCGCTGCGCAAGGACTTCGTCCTGGAGCGGGAAAAGGTCGAATACCCCTATCTGAGAGGATAGTGACGACGCTGTGCCGCTGAAAAGCCAGCCCATTATCGTTAATATCGGGCCGCAGCACCCCAGCACGCACGGGGTGTTCCGCCTGCGCGTCTCCTTCGATGGCGAGACGGTGCAGGACGTGGAGCCTGTCTTCGGCTACCTGCACCGCGGCTCGGAGAAGCTGGCCGAGGAGCGCACCTACACGCAGATCGTGACCCTGACGGACCGCCTGGACTACGTGGCCTCCATGACCAGCAACCAGGCGTACGTCTTGGCGGTGGAGAAGCTGGCGGGCATCGAGCCGCCGGAGCGCGCCAGGTACGTCCGTGTGCTCATGGCGGAGCTGATGCGTATCGCCAGCCACCTGATGGCGACGGGCTTCTTCGTCAACGACATCGGCGCCTTCGCGACGCCTCTCATGTACTGCTTCCGCGAGCGCGAGAAGATTCTGGACATGTTCGAAATGTGCTGCGGCGCGCGCATCACCTACAACTACATGCGCGTGGGCGGCGTCAGCCATGACCTGCCAGAGGAGTTTTACCCCGCGCTCAGGAGCTTCATGGCGGAGATGCCCGCCCGCATTGATGAGTACGAGGAGCTGCTGACCGAAAACGAGATACTGGTGGCGCGCACGAAGAACGTGGGCGTCCTCTCGCCGCAGAAGGCCATCAACTGTTCCATCAGCGGCCCCGTGCTGCGGGCCAGCGGGGTGAAGTGGGACCTGCGCAAGGCCGATGCCTATGAGGTGTACGACCGGATGCAGTTTGACATCCCCGTGGGCTCCGCGGGCGACTGCTACGACCGGTACAAGGTGCGTATGGAGGAGATGCGTCAGAGCCTGCGCATTGTGCAGCAGTGCCTGGAGCAGATGCCGCCCGGCCCCGTCCTGGCGCGGGCGCCGAGCTTGGTGCGCGCTCCCGCGGGCGCGGAAGCCTACGGACACATCGAGTCGCCCAAGGGCGAGCTGGGCTTCTACCTGGTCAGCGACGGCGGCATCTCCCCCTACCGGTGCAAGATACGCTCGCCGTCATTCATCAACCTGACGGCCCTGCGGGACATGCTCCTGGGGTGGAAGCTGGCCGACCTCATCGTCATTCTTGGCAGCATTGACATCAACATGGGCGAGGTGGACCGCTAGATGGACGTCATCTACAACATCTTCGCCATACTGGAAAAGGCCATTGTGGACGGCCTCACGCCGGGGCTTGGCGCTGAGGCGGCCCTGGCCGTCATGGCGTTCATCAAGATAGTCCTGGTCGCCAACGTCGGCCTGATCATGGTCATGGTCTTCATCTACATGGAGCGCAGGGTGCTCGGCCGGTTCCAGGTGCGCCTTGGCCCCAACCGCGTCGGCCCGGAAGGCATCCTCCAGCCGCTGGCGGACGCCGTGAAGATCATGATCAAGGAAGATATCATCCCAAAGGCGGCGGACCGGCTTATATTCAACATGGCGCCCATCATGGCCTTCGTGCCCATCATGCTCGTGTTCGCCGTCATCCCCTTCGGCGTCGGCGTGGCCGGCGGGCAGACGTACTACATGACGGTGGCCAACCTGGATATCGGCATCCTGTACGTGCTAGCCGTCACGTCCCTTGGGGAGATCGCCGTTTTCATGGCGGGCTGGTCTTCCAACAACAAGTTCGCCCTGTTCGGGGCCATGCGCGCGGCTGCTCAACTGGTGAGCTACGAGATACCGCTGGTGCTCGCCGTGGTGGGTGTGGTCATCGTGACCGGCTCGCTTTCGCTGGTGAAGATTGTGGAGGCGCAGGCGGTGCCGTTCATCTTCATGCAGCCGCTGGGCTTCGTCATCTTCATCACCGCCGTCTCGGCGGAGCTGAACCGGACGCCGTTTGACCTGCTTGAGGCTGAGTCCGAGCTGGTCACCGGCTACCACATCGAATACAGCGGCATGAAGTTCGGCATGTTCTACCTGGCGGAATACCTGGCCGCCTTCGCCTTCTCCGCGGTCATCAGCACCCTTTTCCTGGGCGGCTGGATGGGGCCAGTCCTCCCCAGCTACGTCTGGCTTCTGCTCAAGGCACTGTTCGTCTTCTTCCTCTTTGTCTGGGTGCGGGCCACTCTCCCGCGCGTACGCATTGACCAGGTGATGGCGCTGGCGTGGAAGTTCCTGCTGCCTCTGGCGCTGATAAACATCGGAATCACCGCCGTGGAGGCGCTGCTCTGGCCGACGTTCCCGTGGTTCCTTGCCCCCGTGAACATCGGCATCGGGGGGCTGGTCACGTGGGCGCTGGCGGCGGCCTTCCGCAAAGTCTGGGAGCCTCGGTGGAAGCCGGGCCAGTTCGCGCCGACGCCGGTGGGAGGCTAGCATGTACGGACTGGGCATTCTGAAGGGCATGGCGGTCACCTTTCGCCACCTGTTCAAGAAGCCGATCACCGTGGAGTACCCGGAGGAGCAGGTCCCCCGCGCGGCGCGCTTCCGCGGTTACGAATTTGTCTGGTACGAGGAGCGCTGCACCGGCTGCGCGTCCTGCGCCAAGTTCTGTCCCCTGGGCATCATCCGCATCGAGACAAGCCCGGAGCAGGACCCCGGCGTGGGAGGCAAGTACAAGCTGGAGAAGTTCGATATTGACACAGGGCGCTGCATGTTCTGCGCCCTGTGCGTGGAGGCGTGTCCCTATGATGCGCTCTTCATGGGCAGCACGTTCGAGCGCGGCAGCTACAGCCGCGCGGGGCTTGTGGTGCACAAGGAGGACCTGAACAACGGGGTCAAAAAGCCCAGCGTGTACTATCGCCCACACCTGGAGGCGGCGGGCTACCACAGCGAAAAGGAGCTTTCCGCCAAAGAGGTGGGCCGATGGTAGCCACCCTGGCCTTCTGGCTCCTGGGTGCCATCACCGTCATGGGCGCGCTGGCCGTCCTCTTCTTCCGCGACCTTTTCCGCGCGGCCATCGGCCTGATCTTCTCCTTTATCGGCGTGGCCGGCCTGTACATCCTGCTGAGCGCGGACTTTCTGGCCGCGGCCCAGGTGCTCATCTACGTTGGCGCAATTGCCGTTCTACTTATCTTCGGCATCATGCTCACCCGCGAGAGCCACCGGGGAAATCCCAGCAATCGCATGGCGATTCCGGGGCTAATCGCCACGGCGGCGCTCTTCGCGGCGATGGCGTTCGTGGTCACGTCCACGCGATGGAACATCTCGGCGCAGCCGCCGCAGGAGCCGACCACCGACGCCTTGGCCGCGGCGCTGTTCACCACCTACGTCCTGCCCTTTGAGCTGGCGTCCGTCCTGCTGCTGGTGGCCATCATTGGCGCGATAGTGCTGGTGAAGGAATAGCGAGCGAGATACAGCGATATGCAAATTGGACTTGAGCACTTCCTTGTCCTGTCGGCGGGCCTCTTTTGCCTGGGCTTGTGGGGCGCGCTGACCAAGCGGAACGTCATTGCAATCCTGATGTGCGTGGAGATCATGTTCAACGCGGTGAACATCGCGATGGTGGCGTTCTCCCGCTACATAGTGCCCACGCTCCTGACGGGCCAGGTGTTCGCCATCTTCATCATCACCGTGGCCGCGGCCGAGGTGGCCCTGGGCCTGGGCATCCTGCTGGCCCTGTACCGGAACCGGGAGACGGTGGACACGGCGCACATTGACCTCATGAAGGGCTAGCCTCCAGGCCCCGTTAGCGACGCGTAAGGGAAGAGCACGACGATGTGGATGGAGTACAAAAAGGCTCCGAACCAGATGATGGCCGAGATGTGGAAGGAACTCCTCGAGGCCGAGGGGCTTCCGTGCCGCATTCTGCCCGAAGGTGACGTCCTGAACAACTGGAGCGAGGTGTCCCGCTGGCGTGTGCTGGTGCCCCGTGGCCGCGAGCACGTAGCCGACGAGATCCTGCGGAAGGTCTAACGATGTCCGAGACGCTCGGCTGGCTCATCCTGGTTCTGCCGCTGCTCGCGTTTGTCCTCACCGGCCTGGTCTTCCGGCCGCTCGTGGGCAGCCGCACGCGCGTGGCGGCGGCGCTGACCATCCTGAGCATCGGCGCGGCGTTCCTCCTGTCGGTGGTGGTCTTGCAGGCGGTGCTCCAGGCTCCCAACCACCACATTGAGTTCAACCACGAGTGGCTGGCCGTCGGGCCGCTGACGTTGAGCGTGGGCCTGCTCTTCGACCCGCTGACGGCGGTCATGCTGATCGTCGTCTCAGGGGTCAGCCTGCTCATCCAGATTTACTCGCTGGCTTACATGAAGGAAGACCCCAGCTACGCGCGCTTCTTCGCGTACATGGCGTTGTTCACCGCTTCCATGCTGGGGCTGGTGCTTGCCAACAACCTGCTCATGGTGTACGCCTTCTGGGAGTTGGTGGGCCTGTGTTCGTACTTGCTCATCGGCTTCTGGTTCCACAAGCCCGCGGCGGCCGCGGCGGCCAAGAAGGCCTTCCTGGTCACACGTCTGGGCGACTTCGGGTTCCTGGCAGCATTGGTGTTCACCGCCGTCACCGTGGGGACGCTCAACCTGGGCGATTTGAACGGGCTGGCCGAGGCGGAGAAGATCGGCGCGGGGGCGCTGACGGTCCTGGCGCTGGGCGTCTTCGCGGGCGCCGTGGGGAAGTCCGGCCAGTTCCCGCTGCACGTCTGGCTGCCCGACGCCATGGAAGGCCCGACTCCTGTCAGCGCCCTTATCCATGCGGCCACGATGGTCGCGGCGGGCGTGTTCCTGGTCGGACGGCTGTTTCCCCTGTTCAGCCACTCGCCGGACGCAATGCAGGTCGTCGCCATCATCGGCGGGTTCACGGCCATCTTCGCCGCCAGCATGGGCCTGGTCGTGAACGACATCAAGCGGGTGATGGCCTACTCCACGGTCAGCCAGCTTGGCTACATGATGAGGTCGCTGGGCCTGGGCGGGTACGTGGCCGCCATCTTCCACCTGTTCAACCACGCCTTCTTCAAGGCGCTCCTCTTCATGGGCGCGGGCAGTGTCAGCCACACCTCCGGCGGCACGTTCAACATGCAGTACATGGGCGGCCTGCGCAAGGCCATGCCCTGGACGTTCACCGTTCTGATGGTCGCCTCCCTCAGCCTCTCCGGCATCCCGCCCTTCTCCGGCTTCTGGAGCAAGGACGAGATACTGGCCCAGGCGTGGGCGCGGAACCCGGTCCTGTTCTGGATGGCGCTGGCCGCGGCCTTCATGACCGCGTTCTATGTGTTCCGCATGATGTTCCTCACCTTCGCCGGTGCGTACCGCGGCGGCGCCGAGGCGGAGCAGAAGGCTGGAGCGCACCCCGCCTTGCGGGGCACGGTGGCCCAGGGCGCGCACGACGCATCCGTCCACGCATCCGCAGCGCAGGGTCACGGGGAGCGCCACGGGCTGCACGAGTCGCCGTGGGTCATGGTGGCGCCGATGGCGCTGCTGGCCGTCCCCGCGCTGCTGTCCGGCCTGGTGAACGTGCCGTTCAGCGGCCTGGGCGTGCCCGCCCACTGGCTGGGCGACTTCATGGGCGAGAGAAAGCCGGAGGAGTTCAACGTGCAGGTCTCGCTGCTCGCGACGGTCGTCGCGCTGACGGGCATCGGGGCCGCCTACGTGGTGTACGGCGCGAAGTGGCTCAGCGCCGAGGCCTTGGGCCGCACCTTCAAGCCCGTGTATATTCTGCTCTCGCGTCGCTACTTCATTGACGACCTGTACGAGAAGGTGCTCGTGGGCGTGGTGTTCTACGGCGGGGTCTGCCGTGCCCTGGACTGGTTCGACCATACGGTCGTGGATGGCGTGGTGAACAGCGTGGGCTGGGTGGGCCGGAACACTGGCCGGGGCGTGGCGCGTATCCAGACGGGGCAGCTCCAGGCGTCCGCGGCGGGCATCACCGTCGGCCTCGTGGTCATCGTGATCGCGTACCTGCTGCTGGCGAGGCCATAACGATGTTCCGCTTGAGGAGCGTAGCCGTATGACTTTCCCCTGGCTCTCGCTCATCGTCTTCCTGCCCGCCGCGGGAGCTATCGTCATCGCGGTCTTTCTGCGCGGCGTGCGGACGATCCGCTGGACGGCTGCGCTGTTCTCCGGGGCCACGCTGGTCCTGACGCTGCTGCTGGCCGCTGACTTCAATCTGGCGAATGCAACGTTGCCCCAGTACGTGGAGAAGGCCGCGTGGCTGCCGCAGCTTCACGTCCAGTACTTCCTGGGTGTGGATGGGCTGAGCGTGCCTCTGGTGGCGCTGACCGGCATCCTGGGGTTCTGCGCCGTCCTCGCTTCGTGGAGCATCACCACGCGCGTGCGGGAGTATTTCCTCTGGCTCCTCCTTCTGGAGACCGGCGTGATGGGCGTCTTCACCTCCCTGGACTTCCTTATGTTCTTCCTGTTCTGGGAGGTGGAGCTGGTGCCCATGTACCTGCTCATCTCCATCTGGGGCACGGGGCGCAAGGAATACTCGGCGATGAAGTTTCTCATCTACACCATCATGGGCAGCGCCTTCATGCTCGTCGGCATCCTGGCGTTGTTCTTCTCCGCCGGCACGTTCGACATGACGGAGCTGGCGAAGACGCCCCTTCAACCCGTTATCCTGAGCGCTCAGGCCATCTTCTTCCTGATATTCCTGGCGTTCGCCATCAAGCTGCCTATCTGGCCTCTGCACACATGGCTTCCCGACGCCCATACCGACGCGCCGACCGCCGTCAGCATCATGCTGGCGGGTGTCCTGCTGAAGATGGGCGGCTACGGGATGCTCCGCATCTCCCTGACTATCATGCCGGACGTGGCGAAGCAATGGGCGTGGTTCCTGGTGGCCCTGGCGGTGGTGAATATCCTTTATGGGGCCGCCGTTACCCTGCGCCAGACGGACCTCAAGAAGATGATCGCGTACTCCAGCGTGAGCCACATGGGGTACGTCCTGCTCGGTATCGCCTCGCTGGGACAGGTGGGGCTGACCGGTGCATCGCTCCAGATGTTCACGCACGGCACCATCACGGGCCTGCTGTTCCTGATGGTGGGCGTCACCTACGAGCGGACGCACACCCGTCAGATACCGGAGATGGGCGGTCTGGCAAAGCGCATGCCCATCATCGCCGTGGGCTTCGTGCTGGCGGGGCTGGCATCGCTGGGACTGCCCAGCATGAGCGGCTTCGTCGCGGAGCTGACGGTGTTCCTGGGGGCCTTCCCCATGTGGCCGGTGGCGACGGTCCTTGCGATTTTCGGCGTGGTGCTCTCCGCGGGCTACATCCTGTGGACGCTGCAGCGGGTATTCTTTGGGCCGGAGAGCGGCCATTTCCACGACCTGCGTGACGCCCGTCCCGTGGAGGTCATAGCCATCCTGACGTTGCTGGCGCCCATCTTCCTAGTCGGCGTGTACCCGGCGGTCCTGATAAGCTACTTCAATGCAGGGGTGATGCCGATTGTCGCCCGGCTGGTCCAGATATGACGTTGGCTCAGGCCGTGGACAGCGCGATGGGGGTGGGCCGCATCATCGTGG
The DNA here is from genome assembly GCA_030648205.1 of Dehalococcoidia bacterium. NCBI lineage: Bacteria > Bacillati > Chloroflexota > Dehalococcoidia > Dehalococcoidia bacterium. Next base: position 119,203 of record JAUSIH010000046.1, read on the forward strand.
CGGTGGGCGCCGTCATTGAGGATCGAAGCGGGAGCGTCCTGCTGGTGAGGCACAGGCCGGAGCGCAAGGGCTTCTGGCAGGGGCGATGGATCTGCCCCGGCGGCAAGCTGGAACTGGGTGAAGAAATCCGCGAGGGCGTCCTGCGCGAGGTGTGGGAGGAGACCCGCTTGGAGGTGGAGTTGACGGAGCCTTTGCCTCCCTTTGAGCGCATCGTGAGGGACGGGGACGGGACGGCCTTGCACGTCATCTACATAGACTACAAAGCCCGGCTGGCGGGCGGCGTCCTCCGGCCCGGCGGCGACGTGGGAGAGGCGCGATGGGCCGCGCGCGGCGAGATGCCCCTGCTGCTGCCGGAGTTGCATGAGGACACGGCGAAGCTGCTGCGCCTGGCGGGCGTGCTGCCGGCGCGGGCCGGTCGAATCTGATACGCAGTGGGGCTGACTGACCGATGAACCTGTATTACATAAGCCCGGAACTCAGCATGATCGTGCTGGCGATTGTGGTGGTCTTGCTGGACCTGGCCGTGCAGAAGAAGGGCATCCTGACGGCGGTCAGCGTCGTGGGCCTGGCGGTTCCCCTCTACCTCACGCTGACGCTGTCGGGCGCGGTGGCCGGAGCGGCGGGCGGCCGCGCGCTCACGTTCTCCGACATGTTCATCGTGGACTCGTACAGCCTGTTTTTCAAGGTGCTCTTCATCGCCGTCGCCGCGCTGGTTATCCTGGCCTCGCAAGACTACATGGTCAAGATGAAGCGCTTCCACGGCGAGTATCTGGCGCTCGTGCTGTTCTGCACCTCCGGATTCATGTTCCTTGCGTCCTCCGGAGAGCTCATCACCATCTATCTCTCGCTGGAGCTGACGGCGCTCTCCCTGGCCGTCCTCATCTGCTTCCTGAAGGACGGCCGCTCGACTGAGGCCAGCATCAAGTTCCTGCTGCTGAGCGCCATCAGCTCGGCGGTGATGCTCTATGGCATGGCGCTCGTCTTCGGGCTGACGGGCACGACGAAGTTGGGGGAGATAGCCCAGAGTATCGGGAGCGTTTCCCACATGGTCCAGCAGCCGGCGCTGCTGATGGGCGTGGTGTTCATCATAACGGGCTTCGGCTTCAAGGTGGCAAGCGTGCCGTTCCAGATGTGGGTGCCGGACGTTTATGAGGGCGCGCCCACGCCGGTGACGGCCTTCCTCTCCGTGGCGTCCAAGGCGGCGGGATTCGCCGTGCTGCTGCGGGTGCTCTACATGGCGTTCGGCGCCGTGAGCGAGGACTGGGGTCTGCTCTTCGCGGTGCTGGCGGCTTTGTCCATGTTCCTCGGCAACCTGGTGGCCGTAGCGCAGTCGAACGTAAAGCGCATGCTGGCGTACAGCACCATCGCCCACGCGGGGTACCTGCTCATCGGCCTGGCGGCCACGTCCGCGCTGGGAACCGGCGCTGTCCTGTTCTACTTGGCGGCCTACGCTATCACCAACCTGGGCGCTTTCTTCGCGATCATAGCCATCACCAACAAGACGGGCAGCGACAACATCGCCGACTTCACGGGCATGGCCCAGCGCGCGCCGGTGCTGTCCTTCGTGCTGGCCGTATGCCTCGTGTCTCTGACGGGCGTCCCGCCCACGGCGGTATTCTGGGCCAAGATATACTTGTTCAACGCCGCCATTCAGAGCAACCTGGTGTGGCTGGTGGTCGTGGGCGTGGCGAACAGTGTCATCTCCGCCTACTTCTACATGCGTGTCATCAAGGTGATGTACCTGGGCCAACCCGCCTCCGACGAGCGCGTGCCCTCCTCTGGCGCCCTGCGGCTTGCCCTGGCCATCACGGGCATCGGCGTCATCGTCATTGGTCTGCTGCCCGCTCCTCTGCTGCGGGCCGCGGAGGTTGCTCTCACCCGCTTCCCATAGGCCGCTTCCGTTCCTATACTGCGACGCCTGCGGAATCCCGGTTCTGTCTGGTTTGGTGGATGCGGCGTATCCTGTCAAGACGTTTGGTGCAGGGCAGGGCTATCCAAAACATGGAGCGCCCCCTCGCCGAGGGAAGGCCTCGGTCCCTGGTGCAGATGGCGACTGGCAGCGGGAAGACCTGCATGGCCTGTCTCATTACGTCGCGGAGGACTCGTTCAACCCTGTCCTGGACCCCAAGGTCACACCCGTGCCCAAGGTGTACTACAAGAGCGAGTCGGCCCCTGAGGCAATTCGTGCGCTTGACAACGTCACACCATCGTGATAAATATGAGCGGACTCGATTCAGCCCAGGCGACAAGGAACCCGCCACCGACGGCTTCCATCGTCTGTTCAAGCGAAAAGTCCGCGAAAACGCGCTTGGCGCTCTACCAACTGGTGGCGTCTTGCTTCTCAATCAGCCGGAGAACTGGTTTCACAGGAGGCAGACCGATGACCTCTCTAGTTTCGATGACGCGAACGCTGAGCGCTTTGATCCTTGCCGCCCTTGTGGTCGCGGCCTGCGCGCCCGCCGCGTCGCCTGCTCCTTCAGCGCCGTCCCAGTCTCCCGTGGGGCCTGCCGTGGCGGCGACCCCGGCGGCAGCACCGGCGCCGACGCGTCCCGCGGCGCAGCCTTCGCCCACGCCTGCGCCGGAGCGGCCCGCGGCTGCGGCTCCCCCTACCCCTGTCGCCGCGCGCACGGGCGAGACACCCAAACGCGGCGGCGTGCTTACGTACTGGTCCAGAACGAGCGCGCCCACCTTTGACCCCCACCGGAACCGCCTGAGCCTGACGTACGGGGCCGGAAGTCCTATCTTTGACACCCTCGTGCGCCACTCCTTCGACGACAAGACGGTCATCCAGCCCGCGATCGCTTCGCGCTGGGAGGTGAGCGGCGACGGTACTGTGTACACTTTCTCCCTGGACCCCGCCAATCGCTGGCATGATGGGAAGTCCGTGACCGCCGAGGACGTAGTCTTCAGTCTGGAGAAGATGGTGGACAAGAACCGGGCCGTGGACACCGTCCGCCTCTTTCCCACGTTCAAGAAAGCGGAGGCTGTAAATGCCCAGACGGTGAAGGTGCAGCTCTCCAGCGCCAGTTCCAATTTCCTGAACTTTTTGACGGTAGGCTATTCCGTTGTCCTTCCCAAACACGTGGCCGGTGCAGACGTGAGCGATAAGTCCACCGCATTTCTCGTCGGGTCGGGCCCCTTCAAGCTGAAGCGGGACATCCCCGGCGTCAGCTGGGAGGTGGAACGCAATCCCAACTACCACATCCAGGGGCTCCCGTACTTGGACGGGATCAAGAACTACGTCATCGCGGACAGGGGCACGCAGATTGCGGCCCTGGTCACCGGCCGGGTGGACATGGCCCACCCCTCAGTCGCCTACAGCGCCAAGGAGGAGATAGACGACCTGATAGCCAGCGCTCCGAAGGCGATTGTCCAGTACACGGCCTATCCCACCTTGCGGAACGTCTGGCTCAATTTCAAGACCAATGACGCTCCCTGGCGCGACGCGCGCGTCCGCCAGGCCCTGCGCTTGGTCGTGGACCAGAAGGAGATTATCCTGGGCGCCTCGGGGAGCGAGAAGTTCGGCACCGCTGGAGGGTACGGAGCGCCGGGTACGCCGTTTGCCTTGCCGGAGGCGGATCTGAACAAGGCCCTGGGCTATGATATGCCCAACGCACAGCGGGTGCAGAAGGCTAAGGACCTCCTGAAGGAAGCAGGCTATCCAAACGGGTTCAAGGCTAAGCTCCTGGTGCGCTCCGCCAATCCTCTGTTCACTCGCGTTGCGCAAATCGTGGCGGACCAGGTCAAGCGGATAGGGGTGGAGCTGACGCTCGACCATCAAGAAGTGGCCGTCGCCTCGGGCCGCGTCCTGAAGGGGGAATTCGAGTGGTATCTGGAGGCCGTGACCGGCACTATAGGCGACCCTGATGAGCTAATCAGCGCCTGGCGCACCGGCGAGGTGAGCAACTACGGCGGGTATACCAATCCTGCCTTCGACAAGCTCTACGCGGAAAGCCTCCGCGTCCTGGGAGCCGAGCGGGTAGCAAAGGTGCAGGCGGCGGAGCGGGAGCTATGGAAGGATATCCCTTCTCTGGGTCTCTACTACACCGGGTATGCCATGGCCTGGCAGCCATATGTGAAGGGGTTCCGAAACCCGGACACGTTCTACTTTTCCTGGAGCCTCTTCGACAAGGTCTGGCTGGACAAATAAAATCGGCCTGAGGCCTTGCTCTCCTCTGGCGGAAATGCGCCGCGTGAAGAGGACATCCCATAAGGAGAGACGAAAAAAATGGACTTCGCTCTCGCGCCGGCGGACCTGGAGCTGAAGGAGCGCGTCGCCCGCTTTGCCCGCGATGTTCTGGCGCCTCTCGCTCCGGAGGCCGACGAGTCCCATCAGGTCCGGCGGGACGTGGCCCAGGCCTTGGCCCGGCAAGGGATATTCAGGTACGTCGTGCCGACGGAGCACGGCGGCGCGGGCGTCCGCGTCGTGGCCCTGTGCATCATTCGGGAAGAGCTGAGCAAGGTGTGCGACCACGCCGACCTGCTTTTCGCCATGCAGGGGCTTGGCTCCTTCCCTATCGCCCTGCACGGATCGCCCGATCTCCAGCGCCAGTATCTGCCTCGCGCCGCCTCGGGAGAGGTCCTGGCGACCTTCGCGCTGACGGAGCCTGAAGGCGGCTCGGACGTCCTGGGCATGCGGACGACGGCGGTGCTGGCCGGGAGCGAGTGGACCATCACCGGCAGCAAGCGGTACGTGAGCGAGGCCACGGATGCCGACTTTTTCACCCTGTTCGTGAAGACAGACCCCGATAAAGGGAGCCGCTCCCTGACGGCCTTCGTCCTGGACCGCACGATGCCGGGGGTAAAGGCCACACCTATCCGGATGGGCGCTGTGCACCCCATCGGCCAGCTTGACTTCCAGGGTTGCCGCGTACCCGACGCCCGGCGGATAGGAGAGCGGGGGCATGGCCTGCGGGTGGCCCTGGGCACTCTGGACACCTTCCGGACGACGGTCGCGGCCCACGCCGTCGGCATGGCCCAGACGGCCCTGGACCTGGCGCTGGCCTACGCTCGTCAACGCCGCGCGTTCGGCAATCCCCTAGTCGAATTCCAGGCCATTCAGTTCAAGCTGGCGGACATGGCGTGCGACGTGGATATCGCCCGCCTGGTCACCTACCGGGCCGCCTGGCTCAAGGACAGCGGGGCGCCCTCCGTAGTCAAGGAAAGCTCCATGGCTAAGCTCATCGCCACGGAGGCGGCGCAGCGTGTCGTGGACGAGTCGCTGCAAATCCACGGGGCGCGGGGCCTGGAGCAGGGGAGCGTTATTGAGCGGCTCTATCGCTCTGTCCGTGCGCCGCGCATCTACGAGGGCACCAGCGAGGTCCAGCGGTTGACCATCGCGCGGCAACTCCTGCGGGAAGTCGCGCCGTGATCGTGGACAGCCACACTCATGCCGCCCCGGACAAGATCGCCCGGGCGGTGGAGCAGGCCAGCCAGAATACACTCCAGGCCGGCGGTGTCCACCTCCATGACTCCATGACAGTGGGGGCGCTTGTAGCTGCCCTCCGGCGACACGGGATAGACCGGGCCGTGGTCTTCTGCGTGGCGGAAAAGCCCTCCGTCGTGACGAAGGCCAACGACTTCCTCTTCGGCGCCGCGGCGGAGCACCCCTTCCTGGCCGCCTGCTGCACGATTCACCCGGAATCCGAGGATGCCGAGCGGGAGATCGCCCGCATCCGCCGACTGGGCGGATGCGGCATCAAGTTCCATCCCGTGTTTCAGAGCTTTCTGGCCGATGAGCCACGAATGCTCCGCATCTACGAACTGATGGGCGCTGACCTGGTGGCTTACTTCCACTGCGGCCACGACCCCTCCCGGCCCGGACAGGAGTCCGGGGTGACCCCGGCGCGACTGGCCCGCATCCGGGAGCTTTTCCCTCAGTTGAGGATTGTGGCGGCCCACCTGGGCGGGTACGGCATGGCCCAGGAGGTCCGGCGCTTTCTTGTGGGGAGGGACTTCTTCTTCGATACATCGTGGGTGCCCTCGGTGGCTGATCTGAACCCCCGGGAAGTCGTGGCCCTGGTTCGCGACCACGGGGTCCATCGCGTCCTTTTCGGCTCCGATTTCCCCTGGACAGACCTGACGGCCCAGTTACAGTGGGTCAGGGGCCTGTCCCTCACCGAGGAGGAGCGGGAGTTGGTCCTGGGGGGCAACGCCAGCAGGCTCTTCTGGGGACGGAGCAGCGCGGCCTGAGCTAAAGGTTCAAGTCAGGAGGAGGCATCATGCCGAACTATCGAGCGCTGGACTACGAAGTCCGGCCACCTGTCGCAAGGATTACCTTCAACCGGCCGGAGAAACTCAACGCCTTCAACAACACTCTGTTCCGGGAGCTGGTGGACGCCGTCCACGAAGCCGAGAGGGACCGCCAGGTGCGGGTCATCCACCTGCGGGGCGCGGGGACGTCCTTTTCCGCGGGAGAGGACCTGGGCACTGAGGACACGGACCAGGTCATTCCGCCCAATCCTTCAACGAAGCCCTACCTGCGGGAGGTTTTCTCGCGGCAGCAGTGCCTCCGGCAGGGCTGGCAGCACCTGTACGACTGCTACAAGCCCATCATCGCCGAGGTCCACGGGTACTGTCTGGGATGCGCCGCGGAGCTGGTGCTCTTGTGCCACACCTCGGTAGCGGCGGAGGACGCCGTCTTCGGCACGCCGGCCCTGCGCGCGGGGTGCACACCGCCCAGCCCTCTGTGGGTTTACCGGCTGGGGGTACGGAAGGCCCAGGACATGCTCTTCACCGGGCGCTACATCACAGGCAAGGAGGCCCAGCGCCTCGGGCTGGCGACCCTGGTAGTCCCGCGGGCCAGTCTGGAGGAGCGGGCGTTGGAGGCGGTGGACTTTGTGGCCAATGAACAGGGGCTGGGCGGCCGGGACGGCACTATTCTGGGCATCGGCGGAATCCACCCCAACTTCAACGCGCCGATGGCGCGGCGCATCACGCTGGACGCCAACGGGCTGGCGGCCGCCTGGGGCTTTTTCTCCAACATCTCCGCCCTTAGTTCCATCCAGCGCTATGGCTTCCGCAAGGACGAGATGCGTTTCTGGGACGTACGGGATACCGAGGGCGTGCGCGCAGCCGTGCGGCGGCGCGACGAGCCTCTCCAGAGCTATTTTCCCTTCCCTCGCCCCGCGCCCTAGAGATTGCAGGACGGCTGAAAGAAGCGATTAGGAGAGGAAAACATGGCCATCATCGAGCGGTATAACTTCCATTTCCAGAAGGACAACACGGCCACCATCCCGCACGAAGGCCGGAAGCTGGTCCACGCTGCCTACGAAAAGAAAGGTCCCATCGTCCACCTGACGATCAGCATGCCGGAGAGGCGCAACCCGGTCAACATGGCCACCATGTTGGACTTCATGGCGGGCCTGCACCGGGCGCGCGAGGACGACGAGGTGCGCGTGGTGGTGGTCAAAGGCGCGGGAACGGACTTCGGGGCGGGATTCGACATCAGCTCGCCGGCGGGGGATGAGCTCGCTCCCATCCCGCCGCAGCTTAAACCCACGGTCCGAGACTACTTCAACGTGGAGCGACGCCGCTGCGTGAAGTTCGAGGACCTGATGTATTACCCCAAGTACACCATCGCCCAGGTCCAGGGCCGCTGCATCGGCGCCAGCGAGGCCCTCGCCGCCTCCTGCGACTTCACCGTCGCGGCGGAGGACGCTACCTTCGGGCGCACCGCCCACGGCCAGCTCGTGTGGGGCATTGAGCACTGGCCCATGTGGCCCCACCTTTCGGAGAAGGTGCGCATGAACCGGCTGGAGCTGGAGCTGTCCGCGAAAGAAGCAGCGGAACTGGGCTTTGTCAACAGGGCTGTGCCCGCCGGCCAACTGGACACCGAGGTGGAGCGCTGGGCGCAGGCCCTCTGCCAGGTCCCCCGAAAGGCGGCCCTCTTGGGCAAGGAGTGGTTCGGGTCCCTGATGGATATGGCAGGCCGCAGCAGCGCCTTCCGCGCCCACTATCTGGCCCATCTGGGGCTGCAGTGGGTCCGGTTCGATCCCGACGAGATCAACATGTACAAGGTCCGCAGGGATAAAGGGCTCCGCGGGTTCTTCCAGGAGCGGGAGCGGCACGCCCTGTCGCCGCTCAAGCATCGTGAGACCGAGGAGAAGGAGTAGGAGGTAACCCGGTGGACCAGCAAGTTTTTACGACCCTTCTGTACGAGCGCCATGGCGATCTGGCCCTCGTCACTTTGAACCGTCCGGAAAGAGGCAACGTGTTTGACGACGCCCTTTTCCGGGACCTGGAGGAGGCTTTCCTGCTCGCGGAGCAGGACATAGACGCGAAGGTACTTCTGCTCCGCGCCCGAGGCGCCGACTTCTGCATTGGTGACGACCTGGCGGGCCAGGGCGCCAGCGAGGTCGCCCCCGCCGATCCGTCTTACGCCGCCCCTCTCTGGGAGCGGAGCGAGCGCGAGCGGCAACGGTTACGCAGGCTGGAAGGTTTCCTCAACTTCCCCCGGCCCGTGGTGGCGCAGGTGCAGGGCAGGTGTTTCGGGACGGGCCTGCACGTAACGACCTTCTGCGACGTGGTCATCGCCGCCGAAAACGCCCTCTTCGGCGACCCCGGCATTTTCGCGGGTCTGACGCCCAGCAACCCCCTTGTTCCTCTCCTCGTGGGCGCCAAGAAAGCGCGAGAGCTTCTGCTGGCCGGGCGGCCCTTTACCGCCGCCGAAGCCGACCAGTGGGGCCTTGTCACCACAGTGGTTCCAGCGGACCGGCTGGAGGAGACGGCGATGCGCTATGCCCGGGCCATATGCCTGGCGCCCGGCGACGCCCTGGCCTGGATGAAGGAGGCGTTCATCTCGCTTCTTGAGGCCCGAGGCGGCGGCGCAGGCTGGCGTCACGGTGTGACCTCGTCCGTCCTGGCCGACGTAGCGAGTCCTCTCGCCCAGCCCGGCGAGTTCGACTTCTGGGCCGTGCGTGGGGAGCAGGGATTGGAGGAAGCGATGCGGCAACTGCATGCCCGTACGGAGGCCCTGCGCTAGCCCATAACAGGCTGTCGAGCTACGTGGCCACCAGAAGGTGAGGGGAGCGGTCTGGTGCGAACCTATCTCATGACCCGCCTGGTCTGGACGGTCCCCGTGCTTATCGGGGCCGTCACCGTCATCTTTGTCATCATGCAGATTCTGCCGGGGGACGTGGCCCTAGTTATCCAGGGGGGCGACGAAGGCAGCCGGCTCTCCGCAGAGGACATGGAACGCTTGCGGACGAAAATGGGGCTTGACCGCCCCATCCACGTCCGCTATTTGGAGTGGTTAAGCGGTGTCGCGCGGTTGGACCTGGGGGTCTCCCTGTGGACTGGCCAGCCCGTGATTCGGGAGGTGGGACTTCGCTTTCCCGTGTCCCTGCAGTTGGTGATCATGTCGGTGCTCCTCAGTGCGCTCCTGGCTATTCCCATCGGCATTTTGAGCGCGCTGAAGCAGGACAGCTTCACAGACTATGCCCTGAGAAGCCTGCTTATTGGAGGCCTCTCCATTCCTAACTTCTGGCTGGGGATGCTCGTTATCCTCGGCCTCATGTCCGCCTTCCGATGGATGCCGCCCCTGGAGTATTCCACTATCTTCACCGATCCATGGACCTCTTTCCAGCAGTTTATTTTCCCTGCCCTTGTCTTGGGGTACCGGCAGACGGCGGTGAGCGCCCGCATGACGCGGTCCGCCATGCTGGAGGTCCTACGCGCGGACTACGTGCGGACCGCCCGGTCCAAGGGCTTGCGTGAACAAATCGTCGTCTGGCGCCACGCCTTCGGCAACGCTATCCTGCCCGTGGTGACCATATTCGGCCTGGAAATGGCCGTCCTGTTCAGCGGGGCCGTGGTCATTGAGAAGGTGTTCACGCTCCCCGGTATGGGCAGCTTCCTGGTGGACGCCATCGCACACCGCGATGTCCCTGTGGTGCAGGCCGTGGTGGGCCTTATCGTTCTGTTTGTCGTCGCAGCCAATCTTCTTGTGGACCTGGCCTACGGCTTTTTCGACCCGCGCATACGCTATCGTTAGGGGGGCATCGGTGGAACAGGGCTTGGCGCTGCGCTCCGCGGGGGGCGCGCGCCTGGGAAGGCAGTTCCTCCAGATCGGGCGGACGCGGCCTATGCTGCTCATGTCCGGCGTCCTCCTGTTCCTTCTGACCACCTCCGCAGTCATGGCGCCGGTCCTCAGCCCGTGGGACCCTGTCGCCACCAATATCCCGCAGCGGCTATCTGCCCCCTCGGCGTCGCATCCTTTTGGCACCGATGAGCTGGGGCGGGACATCCTGAGCCGGGTCCTGCACGGGGGACGGGCCAGCCTCTACGTCGGGCTGGTCTCCGTGGCGCTGGGGACCACTATGGGCGCAGTTCTGGGCGCCATCAGCGCCTACTGCGGCGGCAAGGTGGACCTTTACCTCCAGCGCCTGATGGACGTCTTTCTGGCGTTTCCCGCCCTTGTCCTGGGGCTGGTCATCCTGACGGTCCTGGGGAGTCATATCAATAACGTGGCCCTGGCCGTGGCGCTGCCGTTTGTACCCCGGACCAATCGTGTCGTGCGTTCGTCCGTGCTCAGCATCAAAACGTTCCTGTACATCGAAGCGGCGCAGACAATGGGCTGTGACATGGCGCGAATCCTCAGGGTCCACATCCTTCCCAACGCCCTGGCCCCTTATCTGGTCATTGCCACGAGTCTGCTCGGTTCCGCCATCCTGGTCGAGTCGTCCCTGAGCTTCCTGGGTCTCGGCGTGCCTCCGCCTGCGTCGTCCTGGGGACGAGGCCTTTCAGAGGCGATGCCCTTCATGCGCGGGGCGCCCTGGGCGGCCATCTTCCCCGGCCTGTTCATCAGTCTGACGGTGTACGCCGTCAATATCCTGGGCGACATCCTGCGGGACACCCTTGACCCGCGCTTGCGCGGGAGGCAGTCAAGCCCATGAATTCATCGACGCTCGGGGCAGGCTTTGTCGAACCATGGGGGCGGACCAACCGACGGTTTTCGGGATAGGCGCTTAGGAAGAAGTTTAGGACAGGTAAATGTCTTACACGATGGTCACCTTTGAACGGCGCGACCGGGTGGCGTGGCTCACGCTCAATCGGCCTCAGGCCATGAACTCTCTGCATCCGGACATGGTGGAGGAGATGCACGCGGCCCTGGATCAGGTAGCTCTGGACCAGACGCTGCGGGCGCTGATCATCTCTGGCGGCGGCGGAAAGGCGTTTTGCGCGGGGGCGGACCTCAAATTCATTGAAGCGGCCCTCCACGACCTCCGGCCTTTCAAGGCCTACGTGCGGCGTCTCAATGAGGCTCTCTTTCGGCTGGAGGCGCTGCCCATCCCGGTCATAGCCGTGGTGCGCGGCTTCGCCCTGGCGGGTGGCCTGGAGCTGCTTCTGGCCTGCGATTACACGCTGGCTGCCGAAACCGCCAAGATAGGCGATCAGCACCTGAACTTTGCGCTTCTGCCTGGCGCGGGGTCCAGCCAGCGGCTGCCCCGGCGCATTGGCCTGCAACGCGCCCTGTACCTCATCACGACGGGCGCGCGTCTCTCCGGCAAAGAGGCCCAGGAGTGGGGTATAGTTCTGCGGGCCGTGCCCGAAGAGAGCCTTGACGCCGAGGTGGAGCGCCTGCTCGACGCGCTGCGCACGAAAAGCCGCGACGCGCTGAGCGCCGTGAAGCGCGCTGTCCGCAACGGCCTGGAAATGCCTCTGCGCCAGGGCGTGGACTACGAGGGCGAGGTGTTGCTGGCCCACATGGAAACGTCACAGGACGTGCGACGCGGGCTGCAGGCATTCCTTGAAAAGCGCCCTGTTTCTTTCTGAACAGAGGGGTTAAGATTTGGGGGAGTCCGGGGACTTCCCCGATTCCTCCCTGAGCTTGCGGTGGAATTCCGCTTCCTGCTTCCGGATGGCCCAGAAACGCGGCTTCCGCTTCTCCAGGAAGGCCATCGCCCCCTCCTTCCCCTCGGGCATGTCGAACCAGTCGGGGTACATCATGCCGGAAACTACGCCCAGCTCCGGGAACATGTCCATTTCCTGATCGAAGGCGGCCTTGAGGGTCTCCAGGACTCCGGGGCTCACTTGCAGCAGCTCCTCGCACCACTTGTCGACTTCTTCTTCAAGCCGGTCCAATGGCACGACGCGGTTCACAAGCCCCATTTCCCGTGCCTCGTGGGCAGTGTAGCGCCGACAGAGCATCCACATCTCTCTCGCGCGCTTGGCGCCAATCACGCGGGTCAGATACGGAATGAAGTAGCCGTCAGCGGGGCTGGAGACCCTTGGGCCGTTCTGTCCTAGGATGGCGGTGTCGGCTGCGATCGTGAAGTCGCAGCAATAGGCCAGGTGGTTTGACCCGCCGATGCAGTAGCCCTTCACCATGGCGATGACGGGCTTCCGGCACATGCGCACCAACCTGTTAGGTGTATAGCGCCAGTAGAACTGCTCCCGCAGCCCCCACTGCTCCCACGCCACGTCGCCGCCCGCTCCGAAGTGGTCGCCGACGCCTGTCAGAATGACGCTTCCGATCATCGGGTCGTGGCTGGCGTCGTAGAACGCCCGGAACATTTCATCCAGGGTGTGCATTGTGAAGGCGTTGTAGCGCTGGGGGCGGTTGACGGAGACACGCGCAGCCCCGCCCTCGAACTCCTTGTGGTGTTTCTTCTCGTAGAGGATATCGGCGAAATCCAGGCCAGGCCCGGCGACTTTCTCCCACGTCGTCCATGCCATTTCTCTGTTGCTCACTTTCTTCTAGAGAGTCCCAATGACCCGCTTGGCTTCACGGAGGAGTCTCAGGGCTGTCTTGGCGTCGATCGCCTGGAATCCCGCCGGCAGTTGGCCGTCCAGGCCCAGGAGATTCGACCACCAGGGGCACCCATAGAACGGGACACCCTTTTCCCGGGCTCTGGCGATAAGCCCCTTGGGGTCTAATTGCCTGCTGTCACTTCTGCCCAGCACCGGAAGCCCCAAGGCTTTCCCCCTATCGGCCAGGGCATAACGCACATCCTGACCCGACATCTCGCGTGGCCATGTGAAGCTGCCTCGCGCGGCGGCTGCCAGGGCTTCCTGGGTGAAGAGGACCCCCACGTCCAGACCCTCCTCCTTCGCCTCCAGCGCCGCGAGAAGCGTGCCGACGACGGAACTGGCGAGGGCGTCCCGCAAGATGAAAATGATATCCACCGCATTTTCCTTTCTAGTGGCAGCAAGTGGTGAAAAGGAGGCCCGCTCGCTGCGCAGTAGCCCTTCTGCAGGCGGTGCGTCCGCCTTTGGGCGGGAGGCTACGTTACGCCTTTGCGCCGGATCATGCGTGTCACGTCGAAGCTCATGATCTCTTCGCCGCTCTGGTTCACCACTCTATGGTGGGCAGTGACGATTCCGCGACCCGGGTCCTTCGTCTCACGGCGCTCCTTGACATCCACTTCCACCCAGATGGTGTCGCCCGGGCATGTGGGGCGGCTGATGCGCCAGTTGTCCATCCCCAGAAGAGCCATGCCCGACCTGTGGAGCCAGCCCTGCTGGATGACCAGGCCCTCCGAGAGGATGTAGACCAGAGCGCCTGGAGCGATACGCTTTTGGTAGGGTGTGTGCTTTTCGTAATACTCTTTGTTCATGAAAAGCTCTTCATACATACCGGAGAGTTGAACGAAAGCGCTAATATCATGGTCGTACACTGTCCGGCCCAGGGTCTTCAGCTTGAGTCCGGGGGTGAAGTCTTCCCAGTACAGCGTGGACATGGTGCTCTCCTACTTACGACTAGGATAACCCGTGGCCGGGTCGAAGGAATACACGAGCGCTAACGGTGTCAGAATAAACCTGCCACACAACTCCGTCAAGATGGCGAGCGCTCGATAGCAGGCACGTATAGGCTTTCAAGAGCGCGTTCTGAGAATGACTACATAGCCTTCACTGGGTATTGAATAGCTCGTACAGCTTGTCGCGCCGTCAGGGTGTCTCTATAATGCGCAGGAACAGATTTTCCACGCATGAATCAGGAGGAGAGCGATGGACCTGAAGTTAGCAGGCAAGACAGTCATTGTGACGGGTGGCGGCTCGAATATTGGGCGGAGTATCGCTTTAGCTTTTGGCACGGAGGGAAGCAACGTCGTCCTCGCTGACCTGGATGAAAGACAGGGCGTTCGCGTAGCTGACGAAATCATGGGGGCGAAGGGACGCGCGCTGGCAGTGAAAACGGACGTCACCGACCCCGCTTCGGTCGCGCGCATGGTGGATATCACGCTCAAGAGCTTCGGCAGGATTGACGTGCTGGTCAACAACGTTGGGTGGACCAGAGACCTGCTTTTCATGGAGAAGACGCGAGAGGAATGGGAAAAAGAGGTCAAGCTCAACTTCTGGAGCGTTGTCAATTGCACCCGCGCGGTCCTGGACCATTTCATCGCTCAAAAGAATGGCGTCGTGGTCAGCATGGGCTCTGACGCGGGACGCATGGGTGAGTTTCGGGAGGCCGTCTACGGGGCGATGAAGGGCGGAGTCATCGCGCTAAGCAAGGCGCTTGCGCGGGAGAACGGGCGATACGGCATTCGCTTCAATGTCGTGTGCCCCGGCATGACGCTCCCCGCCAGCCAGGAGCACGTCAGCGCGGGGAGCATGTGGAACACAAAAGAGGGAGGCGTGGGCGCCTGGGTCATCAGCGACGCAGATGTTATCGAGCGCGTCAAAAAGGGTTATCCGCTCCGGCGGATAGGCCGTCCCGAAGATATCGCCAACGCCGTGGTGTTTCTGGCTTCGGACGCGGCCAGCTTCATCACCGGTCAGACCCTGAGCGTGAGCGGCGGCTACACCATGATGTAGCGCTGTGGCCCTCTCAGCTTATGCGTTATGCGACAACAGTCTGGCCTTCGACGATGACGATCTCGGCCTCGGTCACGGAGCCGTCTGCTGAGATCGTCAGATAGAGAACAGCACCAATGAGGCACGTTTGACGCCGCCAAGCGTACTCCACTTATTCAACAAGCGAGACACCGGACTCTGATATCGGCCACGCCGCTGCTTTCGTGAAGAGCGCACCAGAGGTCTTCGAGACCAACAACGTGCAGGAGATGTGGCTGGAATTGGACGCTGCGAAAGGATTCGCCTTGAGAGAGGAGGCCTTGTCCGACATATCTTGACCCAGTACATGTGTTTGACACTGGGGCGAGGCGTGGCTACAATCAGCACGAACTACACTGGTAAGCAAGCACCCCTCTCCCGCTGACAGTCGGAAACCCTGTCGAAGGAGGCCCTGTGCCCGGCACGGCGCTTGGCGGCGTTCGCGTACTTGAACTGTGCGATATGGTGTCCGGCCCTTACTGCGGACGCATCATTGCGGACATGGGCGCTGACGTAGTCAAGGTCGAGCAGCCGCACACCGGCGACCGCTCTCGGCGCTATGGCCCCTTTCCCGGCGACAGTCCCCATCACGACACGAGTGGACTCTTCCTCACCGTAAACCTGAACAAGCGCGGCGTCACGCTGAACGTCACGGCGCTCACTGGCCGCCGCATCCTCCTTGACCTTGCGCGCCGCGCGGACATCGTGCTTATTGACCGCCAGCCTGCGGACTTGCGCAAACTCGGCCTGACGCCTGAGGCACTGCGCACCGTCAACCCTGCGCTTATCGTCACGACGATCACACCTTTCGGATGGACCGGGCCTTACGCGGATTACAAAGCTTCTCCGCTCAACACGTTCCACGCCGGTGGCGAAGGCTATTTCCTGCCCGGCGGCGCATGGACCGATCGTCCGCCCGTCCACGGCGGAGGCGGCTTTGTGGGCGAATACGATGCCGGGCTGGCGGCGAGCATCGCGACCGTCGCGGCGCTCTATGAACGCGACCACACCGACCAGGGCCAGCACGTGGACATCTCCCGGCAGGAAGTCAACATGGCGCTGAACGGGCTGGACATTACCAAATGGCAGAACATCAGCCAGGCGGAGTCACGCGCTGACCGAGGGCCGCGCCTGGGCAGCACGTTGCGCTGCAAGGACGGCTACATGGAGATCAATGTGAACTTCAACCACCATTGGGAGGCCCTGGTGCGCGCCATGGGTAACCCGGAGTGGACGCTGAAGGAGGTGTTCAAGTCCAGTAATGGGCGCGTTGGCAACGACAAAGAGTTGCGCGCGAATTTCGAGGCGTGGGCGGCGCGCCTGACGCGCCGCGAGGTGACCGAACGTGCGCAGGACGCAGGCTGCCCCGCGGGCGGCGTGAACGACGCCGCAGAGGTGCTCTCCTCTCCGCAGATGGCGGCGCGCGGCTTCTTCACGGAGGTCAACCATCCGCTGGCCGGCTCGTACAAATATCCTTCCGCGCCGTGGAAGATGTCGGCGACGCCCGTGCGTCTCGAGCGCCCCGCCCCGCTGCTGGGCGAGCACAACACAGAGGTCTACTGCCCTGAACTGGGACTGACGCCCGTGGAGCTGTCGGACATGCGACGCGCGGGGATTATCTAACCATGGACACTACCACCACTCGCTTGCCGCTCACCGGCGTCCGTGTCCTGGACCTGACACAGATGGGAGCAGGGCCATATTGCACGGAGCTTCTCGCCTTTCTGGGCGCGGAGGTGATCAGGCTGGAGACCGCCGAGCGTGCAAAGCAGCAGAGGAGCCGCACGGCGCAGCCGTGGGTTCTTGACCAGCTCAACATCTACAAGTTCAGCGGAACGCTTGACCTGACTAACAAGCAGGCCGTGGAGCAAGCGAAGAACCTTGTCCCGCTTTGTGACGTAGTGGTGGAGAATTTTCGGCCCGGCGTTCTCGACCGCATGGGTCTCGGCTACTCCGTCCTGCGCCGACTGCGGCCGGACATCATCCTTGTCTCCGCGTCCGCATGTGGCGGAGAGGGGCCGTACCGTCATTTTGGGGGGTTCGCGCCAATCTTTAGCGCGCTGGGCGGCCTGTCTCACCTGACGGGCTATGATGACGGCCCGCCGACGGAGATGCGTATCAGTATCGACCTGCGGGCGGGCACGGCCAGCGCTTTCCCAATAGTCGCTGCGCTGCGTTATCGCCAGCGCACCGGCGAAGGGCAGTTCATCGATGTGTCCTTCGTGGAAGCGGTCGCATGCGTGGTGGCCCATACGACGATGGATCCGCAGATGACGGGGCGCATTCCCGGACGACGCGGCAACAAAGACAGCACGATGGCCCCGCACAACTGCTATCCGTGCCAGGGGACGGACCGCTGGATCAGCATCGCAGTCGGCATCGAGGGTGAATGGCGCGCGTTCTGCCACGCGATCGGTCATTCTGAATGGGCGGACGATCCGCGATTCGCAGACGTCTCGGCGCGTAAACGGAATGAGGCCCTGCTGGATGCGCTTATCGCCAAGTGGACGCGCGAGCGGACCGCACACGAGGTTATGACGCTGCTTCAGCAGGCAGGCGTGGCCGCCGCGCCGTCATTCGACGCGCGGGACCTAGCGGAGGACCCGCACGTGCAGGCGCGCGGCTTCTATATTCCCTACGCAACGGCAGAGGGGGCGCCCATGGTGTCCGCCGGCGCGCCATGGCGCCTGCTGGATGCTCCTCCAGACACGCGGGAGCGCGTCATCCCTTCGCTGGGACTATGCAACAAGTACATATTTCAGGAGCTGTTGGGACTGCGGGACGACGACCTGGAGCGCCTTGTCCAGGCTAAGGCGATGTCCTAATACAGCACGCCGTTCGCAGGTACTGGTGGTTGGTCTTCTGACGCACGGCCCGTCGCGCATCACTAATCGCGGCGCCAGAGGTCGTGGCCCCGGTCGCCGCCAGCTTCGTGACCGGCCTGACCCTTATTGTGAGCGACGACTATACGATAACATAGCCCGCTACGCAACAATGGTCATGCCTCCGTCAATGACGATTTCCGCCCCGGTAACAAAGCTCGCCGCCGGGCTTGCCAGGTACACGACGGCGCCTGTTATCTCGTCCGCGTCAGCCCATCGCGGCATAGGCCCGCGCTCCACGAGAGTCTTGCCGAATTTGGGGTGTTGGTGAAGGCCCTCGGTAAGCTTCGTGGCGACCCAGCCGGGAATAACGGCGTTGGAGCGGATGTTGTACTGCCCCCATTCGACGGCACAGCAGCGGGTGAGCGCAAGCAGGCCGGCTTTCGCGGCGGCGTAGGGAGCCGTGCGCGGGACTCCGCGGATGCCAGCAACGGAGCAGACGTTGATGATCGCTCCCTTCTTGCACTCTGCCATATGTGCTCCCACTGCCTGGCAGCAGAAGAAGACGCCTTTCAGGTCAATGTCAAGGACATGGTCCCAGTCCGCTTCTGAGACCTGCTCGATTTTCTTGAAGATGGGATTCACGCCCGCGTTGTTCACGAGGATGTCAATGCGCCCGAACGCGGATACAGCCTGGGACACCATGCGCTGGACGTTTCCCGTAGTGCACAAGTCCGCCGTCACCACGGCTGCCTTGCGTCCCAGGTCGCCTATCTGCCGCGCCACGTCCTCCAGGTCGTTTTGGGTGCGGGCGCACAGAACGACATCCGCCCCGGCCTCCGCCAGCGCCACCGCGATGGCCCTGCCGATGCCCCGGCTTGCGCCTGTGACAAGGGCCACATCCCCTGCCAGGGAGAACCTTTTTTCTAGCACGTGTACTTTCCCCTTATCTTCCCTGCTGGCCTAGCGCCCCACGAAATGGCTAGTACTCAGTCACGCTGAAATTGAAGGGTAAAGATGGCGAAGTCGGTGGCGTGCATCCTTTGCAGTGAACTGCCAGTGGATGATCTCCCGATCGGCGTTGCGTTGCCCCTCCAAGACCGCCACCTCCCGTTTGAGAGTCGCCTCCTCTCCTATCCGCCTGTTGAGACATTGGCGGCTCACCACGCTCAACTCGATCTCGGCCATGTTCAGCCAACTGCCGTGCTTGGGGGTGTAGTGGAACTCCAGGCGTTTCAGGATGCGTCGCGCCTCAGCCGGTTCGAAGGCTTCGTACAGCGACGCGGGGCGGTGGGTGTTCAGGTTGTCGAGCACCACCCGAATCTTCTCCGCGTCAGGGTACGCCTCCTCCGCCAGCCATTGCATCTGGTGGGCGAAGTCTCGCATGGTGCGTTGCTCGGTGACGGCTACGTGTCGCCAGCCCCGCAAGGGCTCGCAGAGCATGAACAGGTTGCGGGTCCCGTTGCGCTGGTACTCGTAGTCAAACCGCTCCTGTTGTCCCGGTCGGGCGGGGATGGGCACGCGCTTCTCCTCAATCAACTGCGTGGAGGTTTCGTCGAAGCACACGACGGGCCGCTGGGCGTCGTAGGGCTCCTCGTACAGCTCCAGCACATCTTCCATGGATGCCACAAACGCGGCGCTCACTTCAGGGATGCACCATTCCTTGCGCTGCCAGGGCTTCAGGTCGTTTTTTAAGCACCCGGCGCACGCTCTCCCGCGAATATGCCTCGGTGAGCCCCAACTCCACTACCTTGCCCGCCAGGAGGCGCAAGGTCCAGCGGGCACGGCCTTCGGGAGCCTGGCTGCATGCCAGCGCAATGAGATGGGCTTCTCCTTTGCCATCCAGTTTAGCCCGATGCCCTGGACGGGGGAGCTCATGGAGGGCGCGGTCCAAGCCTTCTTCCACGAAACGCTTCCGGGTACGCCACACCGTGGTCTCCCCGATGTCCAGAGCTTCGGCGATCTGGGGGTCACTCCACCCCTCGTCCGCTTTGACCAGAACCCTGGCCCGGGCGACCTTGCGGGCCGATGATTTCCCGCGGCGGATGACCGCGTTGGCTTGCTCTCGTTCCTCATCCGTCAGCCTGACCACGTACTTGAGCACTGACATACAGGGATCTCCTCCTTGTTCAGAATGCTCCCATCGTACACGAAGTTTTGAACTATTCAAAATTAGAGTGACTGAGTACTAG
>JAUSIH010000047.1 GCA_030648205.1 Dehalococcoidia bacterium
GAGCCCGCTTCTCCGGCCCGTCAGCATGGCGCTTATCAGCGTGTCCATGCTTGCCATGGCCATTCTCGCCACGGATCTGTCCTACGTCACACTCGTCGCGCTGACCGTTGCCGCGGGATTTGGCTCCGGCGCCTTCATCACGACAAACAACACGGTCCTGCTCAGCGCGCTGCCTCCCAGCGAGCGCGGGTTCTCCGGAGGGATGCTGGAGACCACGCGCCAGCTTGGGCACACCATAGCCGTGGCACTGGTGGCCGCCGTCGTGGCCGTGGTGTTGAACGGCGCGGACGGCGTGAACGCCAGTCCCCGCATGTACCTTGAGGCCTTCCGCTCCGCCTGCTTTGTCGTGGCCGGGGTCAGCGCCGCGGGCGTTGTCGTCGCCTCTCTGGGCGTGAGTCGTCGGGCCGGGGCTGTGCAGGCGCCGCAGACCGCAGTGGTGGCGGGCGCGCGCTCTCCGGACTAGCGAAGGGCACGGGTCCGGCATGACTACGTTTCTCCGGTTCCTGGAGGGCCAGCGTCCGCGCTACGGCGCGCTGGAAGGCCAGACGGTGTACCCGCTTGTCGCGGGGACGCCCTTCGGGCCGTTCAGGCAAGGGCGTGAGGGCCGCGCCTTATCCGAGGTGAGGCTGCTGCCTCCCTGCCAGCCGTCGAAGATCATCGGAATGGCGGTGAACTACCCCACGCACATGCGGGACGGCGCTCGTCACATGGGATCGGAGGTCGCCGTCGGCGAGCCGCAGGCGTTTCTGAAGGCGACATCCTCTCTTGTCGGGCCTGACGACGACATCGTGCTGCCGCCGGGCGCGGGGCCGGTGCACTACGAGGGGGAGATGGTGGTAGTCATGGGACGCCGATGCCAGCGCGTCACGCCGGAGAAGGCCCTGGACTATGTCCTGGGCGTGACCTGCGGCAACGATGTGAGCGCCCGCGAATGGCAGCGGAACGACAAGCAGTGGTGGCGCGCCAAAGGATCGGACACATTCGCGCCTCTGGGGCCGTGGATTGTGACGGGCCTTGATCCGCGGGACCTGGGGCTGGAATTGCGATTGAATGGGCAGACGCGCCAGCAGGCCCGCACCAGCGAGCTAATCCACGGCGTGCCGGACATCATCAGCTTCATCAGCCGCTACGTGACGCTGGAGCCGGGGGACGTTATCTACACGGGCACGCCGGGCACTACCGACGAGATGCGTGCGGGAGACGTGGTGGAGGTGGAGGTGGAGGGCGTGGGAGTATTGCGCAATCGTGTCCGCGGCGGCTAGCCTTTCTTCATCCGAATGAGGGTGCTCAGGGCCTTTGCGATCAGCTTGCCCCGACCGTCCCGCACCTCGCATTCGCAGACTAGGGTACGCCCGCCCTCGTGGATGACCCAGCCCTCCGCCACAAGGTCGTCCTCGGACACGGGCGCCATGAAATTCACCTTCATCTCTATCGTGACAAACGGGTGATCGTCAGTCGTCAGGGACATGACCGCGAACGCCATCGTCGAGTCCACCAGCGTGGCGATGATGCCGCCCTGCACAATGCCGCCGCCCTGCTGGTGGCGAGTGTCCACGTGAAGGCGAATGCGGGCCCTGCCGCGCTGGGCATCCAGCAGTTGGAATCCCCCCAGCGTCCGGGCAAAGGGGGCATGAGCGAGCCTGGCCCGAAGCTGCTCGACCCGCGCCGGGGGCAGAGCCTGAGTCGCAGGGCTATCCGACATGGTATGACCTCTCCTTATCGTACCCGGGCGGGACAAGGCTGGCTGGACGCTTTGGCGGGGGTAGCCGCTGCCCGAGGTGGCCGTGACACGCAAAAGGAAGCGCTCCGTTCAGGAGCGCTTCGCCGCCTGGCGGGGAGAGCGCCGCATGCTAATGCACGCGCCGGATGGACTCCTTCTGGTCTTTGATAACCTTGTCGTACTGGGTGTCGAAGTCGGTCTGGATCTGGTGCCAGGCCGCCGCGAACTCCGGCAGCGCCTCGACGTCGGGGGCCTGGCCCTCGGGGCCTCGCCTCTGGCCCTGGCGGCCCTGCATGGCCTGGGCCTTGGACTCGAACTGCTTGTGTAGTTGCTGATAGGCCTGCTGGAGCTGCTGGCGACCCACCGTCTCGTAGTGCTGGATGGTGCCCTGCAGGCCAGTCAGGATAGGGTCAAGGCGCTTCTTGTCCGACTTCAGGGCGCGCACTCCCTCAATGGCCCGCAGCGCCGCCCCCTTGATCTGGGGTGTCCGCGGCACATCAATGTTCGCCAGGAAAATGTTCTCAATGGCTTTGGCCACGGTGGACTGGGCAGCGGCGGGCAGCTTGTTCAGTTCCGCTTTGATATCCACCTGCTCCATCTTCAGGAACCGCGCCGCTATTTTCTCCCCCTCCGGCTGGTAGGTCCACTCGGCAAGCTCCTCCGGCGAGGCCTTGCCCAGCTTTTCGGCCCGCTCCAACGCTCGCTCCAGGGCGCTCTTGATTGGCTCGCTCATGCAGCCTCCATTCACAACACGCTAGACTGCTCTATTGTAACGCACGACGCAAGGCGGGGCGTGAACTTGTCTTCCCGTGATACGTTCTGTATAGTAATTGTGCCCAGCGCCTCGTCAGGCGGAACGGTCGCCATCGGCGCACGGGGAAAAGGAGCGCGCTATGCCACAAGTCGGCTTGCCCGAGTTGATTATCATCCTGGTCATCGTCCTGTTGCTTTTTGGCTCGTCCAAGCTGCCGGACCTGGCCCGCGCCATGGGCAAGAGCATCCGGGAGTTCAAGAAGGCCTCAACGGGTGAGGATGAGCCGAAGACGCAGGAAAAGGCCTCGGAAAAGGCCGCCGCCGACCAGCCCGTGGCCCAGGCGAAGGACAACGGCAAACCGGCGGACGCCAAGAAGCAGAGCTAGCGTCCGGTTTCGGAAATACGTTCCCTAATCCATGTCATACCGGCGGAAGCCGGTATCCAGAGAAGCACCGGAGAACGCTGGATTCCGGCCCCATATCGGGTACGGGGCAAGCTCTGCACCGGAAAGACGGTAGTGTCCGGGGGCGTTTTCTTGAATAGATTCTCGTGCATGAATTAGTATGCGTACTTCAGGGACAGGACGCTAGGTTCTGTTGACAATCTGTGTTTCCCCGCTCATGGTGAGCTTGTCGAAGGGCGAGCGGACAATGTCAACAGAACCTAACATCGCCTGACACCCACTCTGTTGCTTCTGGCCTCGTCTTCGCTTGAGGCGTTTCGGCGCTCGCGACCTCGCCGAGACAGGGGGATACCGTGGCCCGGACAGCGGCGGTCAAGTCGGCGCTGGCGAGGGACCTGGAGGCTACTCTGGGTCCCGACGGGGTGGTGTGGCGGCCCGAGGACATCCTCGCGTACGAGTACGACGGCTCAATTGACCGGGGCCTGCCGGTCGCCATCGCGTTCCCGCGCGACGCGGCGCAGGTCGCGGCGGCGGTCCGGATAGCGCGGCGGCACGGCCTGCCCGTGGTGCCTCGCGGCGCGGGCACGGGACTCTCCGGCGGCGCCATCGCGTCGGAAGGCGGCGTCGTCGTGGCGCTGACGCGCATGACGCGCATTCTTGAGGTGGACGCCGCCAACGCCATCGCCGTTGTGGAGCCGGGCGTGGTCAACCTGGACCTCTCGCTGGCCGTCGCCCAACATGGCCTGCGCTACGCCCCTGACCCCTCCAGCCAGCGCGCCTGCACGTTGGGCGGCAACGTCGCCGAGAACGCGGGCGGCCCGCACTGCCTGGCCTACGGCGTCACGACGAACCACGTGCTGGGCATGGAGGTCGTCCTCGCGGACGGCGCCATCGTCTGGCTCGGCGGAAAGACGCCGCGCCATGCGGGCTACGACCTGCCGGGCGTGATGGTCGGCTCCGAGGGCACCCTCGGCATCGTCACCAAGATCATCGTGCGGTTGCAGCGCCTGCCGGAGGCGGTCCGCACGCTCGTCGCGGTCTTCCGCGAGATGGACCAGGCCTCGGCGGCGGTTTCCGCCATCATCGCGCGCGGCATCATCCCCGCGGCGATGGAGATGATGGACAGGGTGGCTATCGAGGCGGTGGAGCCCGCCGTCCACGCGGGCTATCCACCGGAGGCGGGCGCGGTGCTGCTCATCGAGGTGGAAGGGCTGCGCGAGGAGGCGACGAGCGAGGCGGAGGAGGTTGAAGGCGTCTGCCGCGAGCTTGGCGCGGTCGAGGTGCGCGGCGCGGAGTCGCCCGCCGACCGCGAGAGGCTATGGGCCGGCCGCAAGGGGGCCATCGGCGCGCTGGGGCGGCTCGCGCCCAACTACTACCTGGTGGACGGCGTCGTGCCACGCACGCGGCTTGTCGAGGTGCTGCGGCGCGTCGGCGAGATAGGCCGGCGGCATGGCGTCCGCATCGCCAACGTGTTCCACGCGGGCGACGGCAACCTGCACCCCTGCATGCTGTTCGACGAGCGCGTGCCTGGCGACACGGAGCGCGTGGTGAAGGCGGGCGCGGAGATCATGCGGCTGTGCGTGGACGTGGGCGGCGCGCTCACCGGCGAGCACGGCGTGGGGCTGGAGAAGCGCGACTACATGCCGTGGGCGTTCAGCGACGCGGACATGGAGGCCATGCGCAGGCTGAAGGCGGCCTTCGTGTCCTTCGACTCCGCTCAGGATGAACCGGGCGACGGCGGCGACCTGTTCAACCCGGGCAAGATATTTCCATCGCCGAAGGGCTGCCGCGAGATACCCCGTACCATGTTGCAGCGCGGCGTGCTCGGCCCCGGCGACTTCGTGTAGAGGTACGTATGACTTTACAGCCAGAGATGCTCGCAGTCGGGATAGCTCAGGGGATCATAGCACGTCTCATTGTCGATCTGGCGAGAGTCTTTACGAAAGACCCTGGGAAAGACCGCACAGCCCAAGCTGTTTTTGTCCCGCGCCCGCCCGACTCGGGTTTTATGGGGCGCGAAGGGGAGAAGGAGGCCGTGGTCCGCGGTCTCCGCCAGAATGATGCTGTGCTTCTGTGCGGGTCGCCTGGCGTCGGGAAGTCCGCCATTGCACTGGCTGTGGCCCATGAGCCGGATATCCAGAGGCACTTCGGAGGACGTGTCCTGTGGATCACCGCGCCGGAGGCCACGCTGGACAGCCTGTGCACCAGCATTCTCCGGCAGGCGAGCATGGGCGAAGCGCTCAAAGACCTGAAAGGCGACCAGGAAAAAGCGAGCGTCGTGCGCGGGGCGCTGACACAGGCAAACACGCGCGTCCTGTTTATACTGGACCAGGCAGACAACGCGCCCGGCGCCGGAGCGTTTTGTCAGCAGGTGACATCCTCTGTCCTGGTGACGAGCCAGCAGCGAATCAGCGGGCTTTCGTGCGTGGACGTCCAGCCTTTCAGCGGGACCAAGCGCGAGCGCATCATGGCGGAGCAGCTTCTTGATGCCAATGCCCCTCGGAAGCTGAAGCGCGGCGAAAAGCAGTTGCTCTCGACCGTCGCACGCCAGTGCAGCTACCTTCCTCTGGCGCTCGTCCTGGCGGGCTCGCAGCTTCACGAAGGCTACACCGTGCAAGACCTCTCCCTCGACCTGACGGAGCGCGGCCTGGACCCGCTGGCGGACCCCGTGGACTCCACGAACTCCGTCCGGGCAACCTTTGATCTGGCTTACCAGCGGCTTGACCCCCCTCTGCAAAAGTTGTTTTCCTGCTTTGGCGCGTTCAACCTCCTGGAGGCTCCCATTAGCCGCGACGCCGTGCTGGCCGCTTGCAGCGCGGGACAACCCCGTGACCTTGCGCTGCTGGCGGCCCGGTCGCTCATTACAGCGCCTAAAGCGAGCAAGAAACAGGCCGCCCAGAGCTACACCATGCACTCCCTCCTGTGGCGCTACGCCTGCGAGAAGCTGGGCGGCGACCCCGCGCCGAGGGCGCGCGCTCTGGACTACTTTACCAACGTGGCGCGGAAGCATCGCCAAGAAAGATGGCAGCACTACAGAGAGATGGACGCCGCGCTTCCGCACGTCTTTTTCCTGCTGCGCTGGGCGAAGGAGCACGCCGACCGCGACGTGTCCTTGAAGGGGGCCGCGCTGCTGAACGTGACCCCTGAGTTCCTGGACAGGCGCGGCTACTGGGAGGAATGGGTTGAATGGGGGCAGTGGGCGCTCAACACAGCACGGGCGGCGGGGAACAAACCCTTGATAGCGGACAGCACCCATCACCTGGCGGTGGCCTTTCAGAACCGAGGTGAGATGGAGGGAGCGCGGGCGCTGTGCGACGAGAGCCTGAAGATCGAGCGGGAGTTGGGGAACAAGGGCGGGATTGCGGTCACGCTGCACCAACTGGGGAACCTGGCCTATTTGCAGGGGGACTACGCGGGAGCGCGGACGCTGTACGACGAGAGCCTGAAGATCGAGCGGGAGTTGGGGAACAAGGACGGGATAGCGCGAACGCTGCACCAGTTGGGGAACTTGGCCTATTTGCAGGATGACCACGCGGGAGCGCGGAAGCTGTACGACGAGAGCCTGACGCTAGAGCGGGAGTTGGGGGACAAGGGCGGGATTGCGGCCACGCTGCACCAGTTGGGGGCGCTGGCGCAGGATCAGGATGACCACGCGGGAGCGCGGAAGCTGTACGATGAGAGCCTGACGCTGAATCGGGAACTGGGGAGCAAGGGCAGGATCGCGGTCACGCTGCACGAGTTAGGACGGTTGGCGCAGGCCCAAGCCCAGGGGGACTACGCGGAGGCGCGGCGGTTGTACAGGGGGAGCCTGGCGCTGAAGCAGGAGCTGGGAGACAAGGACGGGATTGCGCGAACGCTGCACCAGTTGGGGACGCTGGCAGAGGTTGAGAAGCGGACCGAGGAAGCGACGGGCTACTACCGGCGGGCGCTCGCCATCTTTGAGGAGCTTCACTCGCCCGACGCGGAAGTGGCACGGAAAGCCCTGGCGCGGGTTACAGGTGGCAAGGGCGGCAGCGCGGACGCGGCCACCAAGGAAAAGACGTGAACGCTCCCGCACTCCCCGACCTCGGCTGCCCGCTCGCGCCGCCGGAGGCCTGCCCGCGCTACGCCGTTGACGGCGTCGTCCCAAGGGCGGTCGCGCTCCCCGCGACGGAGGAGCAGGTCGCGAGCGTGCTGCGCGTCGCGCACGCCGAGGGGCTGGCGGTGACGCCGTGGGGCGGCGGGACGCAGATGGCGCTGGGGGCTCCTTCCGCGGAAGGACGGCTGGACGTCGTGCTGGACATGTCGCGGCTGAGCGCCGTCGTCGCGCACGAGCCCGCCGACCTCACCGTGACTGTGCAGGCGGGTGCGACCATCGGGGCGGTGAACGCGCACCTTGCACGCTCCGGGCAATACCTGCCGCTCGACCCGCCGCTGGCGGACAGGGCCACCATCGGCGGGACGCTCGCCGCGGACGCCAGTGGGCCGCTGCGCCAGCGCTACGGCACGGCGCGGGACGTGACGCTGGGCGTGCGCGTGGCGGGGCCGGACGGCGTGGTCACGAAGGCGGGCGGCAGGGTAGTCAAGAACGTGACCGGCTACGACTTGACCAAGCTCTACATTGGCTCGCTGGGAACGCTCGGCGTCATCCTGGAGGCGACGTTCAAGGTCGCGCCGCTGCCCCGAAGCGAGTCCACGGCCCTGGCGCGCTTCGCGACGGTCGGCGACGCGCAGGAGGCGGCGCTGGCTCTGCTGCGTCGAGGCATGCGGCCTCTGGCGCTCGACATAATAAACACAGGCGCGGGCCAGAGCGTGGCGGCGATGGGCGGAGAAGCGACGCGAGGCCGGGCCGTGCTGGCGGCGCGATTCGGGGGGACGGCGCTGGCGGTGGAACGCATGGAGCGGGAGATGCTCGCCCTTCGACAGGCTCAGGGAGAGCGGATCGAGGTGCTGCACAACGAGGCGCACCGGCGCTTCTGGCGGGCCGCCGCCGACTATGGATGGGGCGACGCCATGCCGCCGACGCTTGTCACAGTGGCCTCGGTGCTGCCCACGCAGGTCCCCGTGTTCATGGAGGCGATTGTCGTTGCGGGTGGTAGGGGAGGGCTGGTGGGGGAGAGCGTGGCGCGCGCGGGCGTGGGCGTGGTGCGCACGTTCTGGCGCGCCGCCGACCCTCTGGCCGCGGATGCGTCCCCTTCCGTGGAAGGGCGGGCGGTGTCCGCCCTTCGAGAGTACGCGACGGCGCTGGGCGGGACGCTGGTGGTGGAGGCGTGCGCGCCGGACGTGAAGCGCCTTGTGGACGTGTGGGGGCCGCCCGGCCCGGACGTGGATGTCATGCGACGCGTCAAGGCCCAGTTCGACCCGAAGGGCGTGCTGAATCCCGGACGGTTCGTGGGAGGCATTTAGTGGCGTTGACCGATAGCGCCCCGCACGATGCGCCGCCTGCGTCCGGCCTGCTCTCGCCGGACGCGCCCTCCGACGCCGACCTCTATCGCTGCGTCCACTGCGGCCTCTGCCTGAACTACTGTCCCACGTACCTGGAGACGGGCCTGGAGACAGAGTCGCCGCGAGGGCGCATCTTCTTCATGCGCGCCCTCCGCGAGCAGCGGCTGCCTCTGAACGACGCCGTCGCCGGGCACTGGAGCATGTGTTTGCAGTGCCGCGCGTGCGAGGCGGTGTGCCCGTCAGGGGTGCGGTTCGGCAGGCTGATGGGCCAGATGCGTCAGGAGACGTTGCTCCGGCGACCGCCCGGTCGCCGCGAGCGCTTCGCTCGCTGGCTCGCCTTCTGTGCGCTGCTGCCGCACCCGCGCCGCCTGCGCGTTGCGGGAGGGCTGCTGCGCCTCTACCAGCGCAGCGGCGCGCAGGCAGCGCTGCGAGCGATGGGCCTTCTGCGACTCCTGGGTCTCGCGGATATGGAGGGCCAGCTCCCGCCCGTGCCGTCGCGAATGTTCGCCGCGCGGGGACAGGTCTACGCCGCCCAGAGCGAACGGCGTATGCGGGTGGCGTTCTTTTCCGGGTGCGTCATGCCCGTGTTCTACGGCCCCGTGCACGAGGCGACGTTGCGCGTGCTGACGCGCAACGGCTGCGAGGTAGTCGTTCCGGCGGCGCAGACGTGCTGCGGCGCGCTGCACCTGCATAGCGGCGAGCGTGAGATGGCGCGGGACCTGGCGCGCCGGACCATCGTCGTCTTCGAGGCCGCGCGCGCCGACTACGTTGTGGTGAACTCGGCGGGATGCGGCGCGCAGCTCAAGGAGTACGCGGAGCTGTTCGAGGGTGACCAGACGTGGAAGGCGCGCGCCGAACGCTTCAGCGCGTCGGTGCGGGACGTGACCGAGCTGCTGGCCGCGCTGCCGTTCGAGCGCGGGCTGGCCCTTCGACAGGCTCAGGGTCAGCCGCTGCGGGTGACCTATCAGGACCCCTGCCACTTGGCGCACGCCCAGAGGGTCACGGACGCGCCGCGCAGGCTGCTTCGGGCCATCCCCGGCCTCACGCTCGTCGAGATGGAGCGCCCGGACGTCTGCTGCGGCGCGGCGGGCAGCTACAGCCTGGTCGAGCGGGAGATGTCGCGGCGACTGCTAGAGCGCAAGATGGACGCCATCGCGAGCATGCGCGCGGACGTCATCGCGACGGCGAACCCGGGGTGCCTGCTGCAACTGCGGGCGGGCGTGCGGCAACGCGGGCTGCGGGCGCGCGTGGCGCACGTGGTGGAGCTGCTCGACGAGGCGTACAGGGCGGGGGAGGTTGACTAATGTATGACATTGCATTACAATAACAGAGAGTGGTCTAACCCATGAACATAGTTGAGTTGCTATGGGACGACGGCAATATAGAGCACATAGCGCGTCACGACATCTCTCCTGAAGAGGTAGAGGACATCTGTTTTGGATTGCATATCGCCTATCGGGGGCGTCAGTTCAGGTACGTGCTATACGGTCGGACGTCGTCGGGGCGCTATCTCATGGTAGTTCTTGCCAGGCGTCGGATTGGCTGTTACCGTCCGGTGACAGCTCGAGAACTGACGGATGCGGAGAAGCGCGCTTACAGGCGCAGATTCATTCATTAGGTGAGGGGCTATGATGCGCGAGAAGACTTATCCCGTGCCTTCATTCAAGTCGGCTGAGGAAGAGGCGACTTTCTGGGAGACGCACAGCCCTCTTCTGGAGGGATATGAGGGCGAAGCGCAGACGCGTCCGCAGACACGGACGTCCATCATCTCGGTGCGTTTGATGGGTAGAGAGATCGGTGCGCTGCGCGAAGCCGCCCGGCGAGCAGGTGTGGGGCCGACGACCATGGCGCGCATGTTCATTCTTCGTGGTCTCGACGCAGCGGAGAGAACGTCTGACCTGGACGCCCGCCTGAGCGTCCTGGAAAAGAAGGTGAAGCGACTCGCCGTTGGATAACCTCAGGTCAGTGTCACCTGCGTCATCGTCGTCTCCCTTTGCTCCACGCAGCTACGGCTTGGTCCCCTTCTTGCGCTCACGGCGATAGTGCGCGCTGGCGGCCTCCGCGCCCGACTGTCCTTCCGTGGAAGGACGCCCCTGCTTCGCCATCGCCCTCTCCAGCGCCTCCAGGAACAGCAGCACGTTCCCCTCGTTGCAGGAGTGTCCCATCAGCCCGACGCGCCACACCTTGCCCTTGAGCGGCCCCAGTCCGCCGCCAATCTCGATGCTGTCCTCGGTCAGGAGCGCCTTGCGGACGGCGGCGTCGTCCACGCCGTCCGGTACGCGCACCGTGGTCAGCATGGGTGCGCGGTGTCCCGCCTCGGCGTGGAGGGCCAGGCCCATC
Source organism: Dehalococcoidia bacterium (assembly GCA_030648205.1). NCBI lineage: Bacteria > Bacillati > Chloroflexota > Dehalococcoidia > Dehalococcoidia bacterium. The sequence goes on from JAUSIH010000047.1 coordinate 10,642, forward strand.
GCATCCAGGCCCGCGTACAGGGCTGCGGCGTGCAGACTGTGGCGCTCCCATCGCGCGGGCAGGCCCTCCTCCAGCGCCAGCCGCACCGCCTCGTGCAGCGCGTAGGTCATGGAGATGGGCGCGGTGTGGTGATAGACGCGCCCCGCGCCCCAGTACTGCTCGACGAGGCCCATGTCCAGGTACCAGCTCTGGACCTTGTGCGTCCGCTTGCGCATCGCCTCCACGGCGGCCTCGCCGAAGGTGATGGGCGCGAGGCCGGGCGGCGCGCCGATGCACTTCTGCGTCCCGCTGTAACAGATGTCCACGCCCCAGCCGTCCACGGCGACCTCTGCGCCGCCCAGCGACGTGACTGTGTCCGCCAGGAAGAGCGCGCCGTAGCGGTGCGCCAGCTTCGCCGCCTCGGCGATGGGCTGGAGGATACCCGTGGATGTCTCCGCGTGCACCAGCGCCAGCAGCTTGACCTGACGCTGCTTCTTGAGCGCGCCCTCGATTGCCTCCATCGAGATGATGCGCCCCCACTCGGCCTCCACGGTGACGACCGTGGCGCCGCAGCGCTGGGCCATCTCCACCATGCGCCCGCCAAAGTAGCCGTTGACGCCGATGACCGCCGTGTCGCCCGGCTCCAGGGCGTTGCAGATGCCGGCCTCCATGCCCGCCGAGCCGGTGCCGGAGACGGGCAGCGTCAGGCGGTTCTTTGTCTGGAAGACGGCCCGCAGCCCCTCCATGACCTGGTCCATGATCTTCAGGAACTCCGGGTCCAGGTGGCCGACGACGGGCGCGGTGAGCGCCGCCATCACCTCGGGCGGGACGGAGCTGGGGCCGGGGCCGAGAAGCGTGCGGACAGGCGGATTGACGGGCGCGTACGGAGGCTGAGGCATGGGGACTCCTTTATGCGGCAAGCTGAGTCTGAGCGTAGCCCGTCGGCTTGCGCATGTCAAGAACGCTCGTCGCGCTCGCCCTCTGGCCTGCGCTCCGCGATTAGTGTATCGTGTCTTTCGATGAGCAAACGTCCTGTTATTGCCGTGACGATGGGCGACCCCGCGGGCATTGGGCCGGAGGTGGTCGTCAAGGCGCTCGCTGAGCCGGACGCGCGTGCGGTCTGCGCTCCCCTGGTGGTCGGTTCCGTTCGCATTCTGGAAGGGATGGCGCGGAAGCTCGGCGCGCCGGTGCGCTTCCGCAGGGTTAAAGGGCTTGTTTCGCTGCCCGCCGACACGGTGGGAGTCGTGGAGCCGGACGGCGTGGACCCGGGGAACTTCGCGGTCGGGCAGGTCTCCGCCGCGTGCGGTCGGGCGGCCATAGCGTGCATCCTGCGCGCCGTGGAGTTGGTACAGCATGGCGAGGCGCGGGCTATGGCCACCGCGCCCATTCACAAAGAGGCGATGCGCCTGGCCGGCTACGAGGAGCTTGGGCACCAGGAGCTGCTGGCCCGGGTCACCGGCGCGCGCGATCTGGCCACCATGCTGGTCAGCGGAAAGCTGCGCGCCGTGCACCTGACCACGCACCGGTCGCTGCGCAACGCCTGCGACGCCGTGACGCGGGGGAACATCCTCGCCAAGCTGGGGTTGACCGACCGCTGCCTGCGCGCGTGGGGCGTGCCACGGCCGCGCATCGCGGTAGCGGCGCTGAACCCCCACGGCGGCGAGGGTGGCCTGGTCGGACGCGAGGAGGTGGACGAGATCGCGCCCGCCGTCCAGGACGCGCGGGCCAGGGGCATTGAAGCGCGAGGCCCGTTTCCGGCGGACTCGGTGTTTCTGCGGGCCATCGCCGGCGAGTTCGATGCGGTGCTCGCCATGTACCACGACCAGGGCCACATACCCGTGAAAGTGCACGGCTTTGAGCGCAGCATCAGCGTCACGCTGGGGCTTCCCTTCATCCGCACGTCCGTGGACCACGGCACCGCGTTCGACATCGCGGGAAAGGGCGTGGCCCAGCATGTGAGTATGGTGGAGGCCATCAGGGCCGCAGCGGCGCTGGCCACGGGCCGTGATCTGGGGAAGACGGGAGCAAGCGCGTCCGGGATTCGGCCCGGCCATCTCGCAGGAGAGTCGTAGCGGAGCCTATGCGTTTCAGGATAGCCACGTCGAGCATTCTCGACGTCCAATGGATGGCGCGAAAGATGGTGGGGCAGATACTGCGCCAGGACCTGCCGAGGCTTCAGCGGCAAGCGCGGCAGCCCCCCAACGGCTTCAAGCATCTTTTTGTCATCCCCAATGAGGGGTGCGTTGCCGTGCGGCTCATCTCGGCGGCATTCTCGCATCCCAACATGCGGCGCATCCTTGCCCCCTACGACGAGGCGATGGACGTCGTCTTTGTGGGAGTGCCCCGTGAGCTGCTCGAGCGAGGCGAAGACGCCTCCGCGATTATCGTCCGCGTGTGCCTGGATTGGCCGCAGGGACGGGAGGCGCTGACGTACGAGATGGGGCCGGACGTCCACCGCATGGGCGACTACGGGAGCAGTCGAGTCTTCTCGGATTAGCGCACCGCTGCGTGTCGCCGGGTCGGACGCCGGGCATTTCTTGCTCTGATGCGACGTCGTCTGCGAGAGTAGTTCCAGGAGCATCTGTGAAGACTCTGCTGATAGCGGTCGCTGTCCTCGTCGTCGTTGCCATCCTCGCTGGCGGCTATTTTGGCTTCGTCCCCGGCGTCTCCTCCATCTTCGGCTCCGACCGTCCACGCGACCTCGGTGTTCGCTACACCCAGGCTGATTTGCAGAGCCTCCGCGGCAAGACCGGTATGCGGTACGGAAGTCTTCCGGCGGACGCGCCTCCGGAGGCGAGCCGGACTTATTCGGGCCAGAGGGCCGTCACCGCGTCGTTCACCGACAGGGAGCTGACGGCGGAGCTCAACAGCGTGCCCTGGAAATACGACCCGCTTGCGGACGCCCAGGTAAGATTCAATGCGGACGGGACAGTGGAGTTCTCGGGCCTCTTGCTGAAGGACAGGGTGCCAGATTATGTGCGGGCAATGGGCCTGACGCCTGCGGAGATTCAACTCATGTCAGACCAACTGAATAGCGTCCCCGGCGACCCGTCGTTCTACGCGAAGGGTAGGTTTGAGATAACAGGCAACCGGGTCACGCTCCTTGATGTACAGACCCTGGAAGTGGGCCGTATAGCGGTGCCGGAGAGCGTGAGACGGGAGGGCAGGAGCACTCTTATTGCTCTGGTGGAGCGCCGGATGCGGACAATCCCGGGCTTCAGCGCGAAGTCTGTGACTGTCGAGAACGGAATGCTGAATTTTGACGGCACACTGCCGGCGGTGATGGCGGTCGCGCCGTAGTGATATCATTGAGGGTAGGGGAGCGCCGCGGATTTATGTCCTGCGGCCAAACGAGGAGGGAGCCATGACCACAAGCACGAAAGCCGAAGCGCTGCGTGAGCGGATAGAGAAGGCGCTCGACAAGGTCCGGCCGTACCTGGAGCAGGACGGCGGCAATGTGGACGTGATGAACGTCTCCGACGACGGTGTCGTGGAGCTACAGCTTCAGGGCGCGTGCAGCGGGTGCCCTAGCTCCGTCATGACGCTGGCGGCGGGTATCGAGCGGGTGATTCGGGAAGAGGTGCCCGAGGTCACGGAGATTGTCACCGTCTAGCCCGGCGCACGACTGCGAACGACAAAGGCGCTCCGCACGGCGGAGCGCCTTTCTTTGTGCTCCGGTTGCCTTCAGGTAAAGCAGGCCTGTAATACCGCCTCCACCTGGGGCGTAATAACGTCCCAATCAGCGTCCTCGGTTTTTCGCACCGTGATGAATGAGCGGGTGACGAACACGCTCACGACTCCAGGCACGGCAAACAGGCTCTTCGCCAGCGGGGACGTCTCCGCGTCCCTGGACGAGTTGTATGACTGGCTGCGGCCCTCGATGAGCGGCCTGCCCAGGTCAGGAGTGAACTTGAGTGCCTGGGGATTGGGCGTTATATCAACGGATATCTGGACGGACATGGACGCTCCCCGGCCCTAAGCCACTCGCTCGAGGTGGAACGCCTGGTGGAGCGCCTGGACCGCCTCCGCTACCTGCTTCTCGCTGATGATGCAGGTGATGCGAATTTCGGAGGTGGTGATGAGCTCAATATTGATGCCCTTGTCTGATAGTGTGCGGAACATCTTGGCCGCGTAGCCGGGCGCGGTCTGCATGCCCGTCCCGACGATGCTCACCTTGCCGAGCGTGGAGTCCGCCACGCATTCCCTGGCGCCGATGGACTTGACCACCGGCTTGATCACCTCCATGGCCTTCTCCAGGTCCTTGCGGGCGACCGTGAAGGTGAGGTCGGTCAGCTTGTGCACGCCGGTGTTCTGGACGATGGTGTCCACGCTCACGCGCTTCTGGGCCAGAGGCTCGAAGATGCCCGCAGCGATGCCTGGCTTGTCCGGCACGCCGACGACGGTGATTTTGGCCACGTCGGTGTCGTGAGAGATGCCCCGGAGTTTGCTTCGCAGTTCCATAGTGACCTCGTCATGGATTAGTGTTCCCGGCGCATCGTTGAAGCTGGACGCTACGATGATGGGGATGTGGTGCAAAGCGCCCATCTCCACGGCGCGCGGGTGCATGATCTTGGCGCCCTGGACGGCCAGCTCCATCATCTCTTCAAAGCTGATGTCCTTGAGCTTGCGCGCGTCCGGGCAGATGCGCGGGTCCGCGGTATAGACGCCGTCCACGTCGGTGTACCGCTCGCAGAGGTCGGCGCAGAGGGCGGCGGCCAGAGCGACGGCCGTGGTGTCCGATCCGCCGCGGCCCAGGGTGGTGACGTCCATGCTTTCGGTCACGCCCTGGAAGCCGGCCACGACGACGATGCGTCCCTCCTGAAGCTCGCGCCAGATGCGTCCCGGGTTCATGGCGACGATGCGGGCGTCCGTGTGCGCGGCGTCGGTCTGTATGCCGGCCTGCGCGCCGGAGAGGCTGACGGCCTCGTGGCCGGCGGCCTTGAGCGCCATGGACAGCAGGGTGCAGGAGATGATTTCACCGGTGGAGAGGAGCAGGTCCATCTCACGCGGGTCCGGCCTAGGGGTTATCTGCCGGGTGAGCTGGACGAGTTCGTCGGTGGTGTCGCCCATGGCGGAGACCACAGCGACCACCTGGTTACCCTTTTCTTTCGTGCGAATGATGCGACGAGCAACGTTCTTGATCAGGTCCACGTTGGCTACCGAGGTGCCGCCGTATTTCTGAACAACCAGGCCCATAGCTACAAATCTCCCTTACGTGTCCTTGTGGGCAGCCAGGGATAGCTGTTGGGAAGCGGCGCCCCTGAGTGGACGCTGCGCCCGCGCCTGGGCTCCATGAGACGTGAGTTCGGCGACGTGGGTGCGCCCGCTCACGCCGGCCCGCTGCGCCTCCTGGGCGAGGGCCGTCGCGATGGCCTTCTCGTGGCCGTGAGCGAAGGCGAGAACGGTGGACCCGCCGCCGGAGAGAAACGCGCCCAACGCGCCCGCGTCCAGCGCCGCCGCGAACAGGCGCGGCATGGCGGGGAACATGGCCTGGCGCGCGGGTTGGTGGAGCCTGTCCTGCGTCGCTACGCGCAGGTAGCTCCAGGAGCCGGAGGCAAGCGACGCCGTCAACAGGGCGGCCCGCGAAATGTTGAAGATGGCGTCGCCCCGGCTCACCCGCGGGGACAGGATGGAGCGGGCCTCGCGCGTGGACATCGGGAAGTCGGGAATGAACAGGACGGCCTTCAGGCCGGGTTGAACGGACACGGGCGCCGCGATGTACTCGTCGCCGTCCCTGACCACGATGCGACATCCGCCGAGAAGGGCGGGCGCTACGTTGTCGGCGTGGCCCTCCGCGGCGACGGCCAGCTTCAGCAGGTCATCGTCGGACAGCGGCTTTCCCGCGAAGACGTTGGCCGCCACCAGACCGCCGACTACAGCGGCGGCGCTGCTGCCGAGGCCGCGCGCCAGCGGTATGTTGTTGGCGCAGGTCAGCCGGACAGCGGGCACGGGGCGTCCCAGGTGGTCGAAGACGGACGCGAAAGCGGCGTACAGCACGTTGTCTTTGCCGTGAGGCAGGGTATCCGCGCCCTCGCCCTCGATGGTCATGTCCGCGCGCTCGGCGGGTTCCACGGACACGGTGTTGTAGAGGCTGAGGGTGAGGCCCATGCAGTCGAACCCCGGCCCCAGGTTCGCCGAGGTGGCGGGAACGACGACGACGAAGCGATGTGTTCCTGTAGACATGGGCGATTGACCCCAGTATAACAATTGGAGATAGCCCCGTGCAAGGTGATGAGAGGCCGGAGGGCCTTTGCGGATTAGGGAATGAGCGGTATAATGCACAGCGTGGGACCGCGCAGCCAGGCGTGGGCCTGTTATTATCGGGGCGTAGCGCAGCATGGTAGCGCGCAGCGTTCGGGACGCTGAGGTCGTAGGTTCAAATCCTATCGCCCCGACCACTTGCAAAGGACAGGGCCGGAGATGATCTCTCCGGCCCTTTTCTGTCACTCCGTCGTCAGTCCACCACGCGCCGGGCGTCTCTGGCGCTCTCCCAGCTTGCAGCCCCAAGCTAAAACGCCCCGTGAGCTTCAAGGGCCGTCACTCAATTTTGCGTTTCTAGGCTCCTGTCCGGCCCTGGGCCGATGTCCACAACACGGCGGGGGAAGGCCAAACGCTCAGGCTTGTTGACAGGGGGTGCGCGCCACGGGGAGAAAATGGGGGGGCCAACACTCCGCGTCGACCGTCCGGTCCCGCGCCCGCCACAAGGCCCCGCGCGGCCCTACAAACCGTAATCCGTGAGGTCGGCGACGGCGTCATGGGCTGTCCGGTCAAGCCAATGGCACCAGACATTCAGGCCGGAAACGCTCAGCCGTCCCCGCGCCGACTGGCTGCGCCATGCGACAACCTCAACCCTCTTCGACATGCTCTTGTGTTTCGCCACGTACTCCAGCGCGGGCGCAAGGTCCGTGTCGGCGGAGGCTAGAATTCCGATCTCGTATCTGTCATCCCGCGCCATCGTCACAAAGTCAACCGCGATAAGTACGTCAATGCCCTTCTCGCGCTCTTTCTCCGCAGGCCAGGCAGCCGGGTACCGCAGAGGCCGCGTAATCACGGTTACTCCGCTCGCTTCCCACGCGGCACACTGCCGCATATGCGCTGCATAGGTCTTTGGGGACCTTGTCGGGTCCGGACGCCCACTGTAAGTCCTGACCTCCACGAGCTGACGTGCGTCCCCCGGACGCCCATGACTCGCCACTCGTTCGCCAAGGGCGCGCGGATGGAATTGACCGAGCATGTGGGCATCCGTGGGCACGAAGAACGCGCGTCTCGCCCCTCGGTACATGTTCTGCGCGTCAATGAAAACGATGGCTATGTTAGACATACACCCTTATAAAAACAAGCCCCGCCAGTTTTCCCTCCCGCAGGAGGGATAAACGGCGGGGAAGATTCACTGGCTATTATGGCTGGTTTGTTGCGTTTGTCAAGTTAACGTAACTCTCCCAGAAGGATGAACGAGGAGCTACGGCCCTGTGACGTTGCCCGTGTGGTCGGAGACTGTGAATGCGTACTCAGGACATCTGGGTTGAAAGCCACGTGATTGTGCTGGACTCGCGTTCCATTTCTCCCACTTCGCTTGGTCAAGTTTCGTGGTGGCCAGCCACACATCAAGTCCTTTGTATTCGATGTCCCAAAGGCAATCTGCAACTAGGCTCGACATAGCTCTCTGTTCCAGAGCATCAGCGATATCATCTAGGGCCTGAGCGACGTCACTTATTTGAAGCCCACGTCTTGCAGGGTGATGGTGTACGTGCCTGTGCCCTTGCCGTCTCCACTAACCATGATGCTGTATTTTCCCGCTAGTGAAAGGGGAGAACTCAGAATCACCTGGTCGCTGAGCCCGTAGACGTCTGCAATGGAGTTGCCCTTGGGGTCGAAAACCTTTACATCAATGCGGCCTGAGAGCGTCCCCCTGGTGACTCGGATGAAGGCCATACCCCCGGCCTTCCTATCGAAACTAAACATATCTATGTCTCCAGCAGGACTGACCTCGGCGACCAGGGAGTCACCGAATGCTATCGGAGTACCTGGCCCTCCAGCCACATTCCACAAAGCCAACGTGTATGTGCCTTGGCCATATCCTGAAACGACAATGGTGTGTCTCCCGGTCAGTGAAAGGGCAGGCATGAACGTCAATTGATCACTAGGCACGAAGTTGGAGCTTGCGATGGGTTTGTCGTTGGGGTCGAGGACCCTCACATCAATGCGGTCCGAGAGAGTCCCTCTTGTGACTCGGATGAAGGCCACATCTCCGGATTTCCCGGCGAAGGAGTACCCTCCACCGGAATTTCCCTGGGTCAGGTCTCCATAGGCCAGCGTGGGTACCGGTACTGCTTTGGGAGGCGGCAAAAGCGTGGGTGTAGGTGAGGGCGTTGGCGTGGCTGCCGGTGTGGGGGCTGGAGTTGAAGTCGGAGAAGGTTCGAAAGCCTGCGCGGTAGCTGGCGCGGTGAACATTAGCGCGACCTGCTGATTCCTGCCTGAACGCCACAACGACTTCTGAGGGGCTACGGAAGTGCCCAGGCGGAACTCCACAGTTCTTCCTTCCAAAGACGAGTCACCCACACCATCTACGTTATACACTGACTTCCCGTTGTACGTTTGGGTGGTGGTTTGTGCCACCTTTTGTCCGTCCATCCAGACCTCGAGCTTCGTGCCGTCCTGGACATTCCTGCCATTCAGACTCACTTCTCCATAATAGCCGGAGGGAGGTCGGGGTAGCAGTAAGGTGGGAGGGTTGGGAGCAAGGGTTGGACGGAAGGTATAGATTATGGAGCGCACCATGTTTTCATAGGTCATCCATAGTTCTGGACGCGCCCTTCCCTCTACAATGTAGGCATTCTCTCCAAACACCAGAAGCAATCGCACTCCCCTCCTTTGTGTCACGTCAGTCCTTCCGTCTTCTAGGAGCCCTCGGTATGTTACCTGATAGGTCAACTCGTAAGCTACGAGGCTTGCGACTTTTACTTCCTGCAGTGAGAGGACTTGGAAATCCATATATTTTGTTGAAGCGCTGCGGTTCTCCGCTTGTTCGGCCCATTCAGAAGTCGTGTAATCTCTTCCAAGGCCTCGGTAAAGGTAAACAGACAATTCGGCTTCTGAACTAGCCCGATCAGACGGAGGGACGATTGGGGGAGTGTAGGCCGCGTGCCATGTGTCTTTGTCTGCGCCGTGTGACCACGAAGGTGGATAGACTATGGACCATCTTCCAAAAGGATCGGCGTAGGTTGCAGTGGCAAACCAAGGAGTTGGTACGGGTGCGGGGGTTGGTGGTGGAATAGGTGTTGGACGAGCAGCAGCGAATGCGATGAGACGTTCGATAGAGTCCCTGTCCACATAGATGGCCGTCATTGAGTTACCACCCGTGCTGCCAAGTGAGAGAACTCCTATCAATTCGCCGCACCTGTTCACCATCGGCCCGCCACTCATGCCGGGCCTAGCGGAGCCAGTGGCCTGTATGATTATCCACCCCGCGTTGTCCACGGTGATGTTGCGCGCTCGACCGATTGCCGTTGAGTAGGCAGAATCGACAAAGCCGACAGCGACGAGTTCTCTGAACTCATAAGGAAAGGACCCCCGTCTAGCCATGGCGGGCACTATGGAATCAAGTCCGGTTGGGTATTGCAACTCAGGGAAAGCGGTTGGTTCCGTCTGGAGTAAGGCTATGTCTGTCGCCGAGTTCTGTGCAACCCAGCGCGCTCGCTTGGTGACGGCATTGCGAAAGGTGACAGTAAGACTATCGTCATATGTGTTTGCTACGACATGGGTTGCGGTGAGAATATAGCCCCGCTTGCTATCAACTATAAAGCCTGTACCAGTCACAATGGCGCTCGACGTCTTTCCCCTCACTTCAACCAGCGCTGGCAATATGCGCATGGTCGGGTCTTGGCCAGCGCAGGGGAGCTCCGGTGTTGGGAGTAGCGCCAGTCTAGGGGTCGGGGCTGGGGTAGGTGTGGGCACAGAGGTAGGAGTAGGCACTGGAGTTGGCGAAGGCACAGCGGTGGCGGTAAGTAGTGTCGTAGGGGTGGGCGCGGGAACGGGCAGCGATGTCAGGGGCGTCGCGACGCAGCCAAGCAACGCAATCGCCACAGCCACCACGCCCAAGCCTACCATCAGTCGTTTTCGCACGTCCGCACCTCGCTCTCCAACGCCTAACTTGTAGTCTGTTTAGGCCGACTTGTCAAGGAGACCGTGTCCGTGTCGGGCAGCGTGCGTTTTGCGACATCGGCGAGCGAGCCGCCGTCTCTTGAGTGTAGGGCCAGGGCCGCCCCCGTGCGCTTACGCGCCCAGGGCCAGATAGCCGGAGAGCGTCCCCAGGAGGCCCGTGAAGAGCGCGATGCCGAGGAGGACAAGCAGCACGCCGGAGACTTTTGTAGCCGTGCCCAGCCATCGTCCGTGCTTGCGCAGCAGCCAGCTTGTCCAGCCGTTGGCCAGGCCCGCCGCCAGGAAAGGCAGCATCAGGCCGGCGGAGTAGGCGGCCAACAGGAGCGCGCCCTGGGTGATGGAGCCGCTGGCGCCGGCCAGCACGAAGATGCCGGCCAGCACGGGGCCGACGCATGGCGTCCAGCCGACCGCGAACGCCGCTAATGACTACGTCGCGCTCCACTCCTTGGTTTCAGGCTTCCGTATCGTCTTGTGAAACGGCCCCTGGGACTGATGCGCAGTGTGGCGCACGGAAAAACGCCCGAGACGCGGGCTATTCCTGAGGCGCGGCGTGTGTCGAACAGGGCGATGAGCTATGCTCGGAAATGTTGTGGAAAAGTTCACAAAGTGCGTAGATATTGACATTGTTCGTATAATATTGTAAAAATATGGCGTGAGTATGCGGCGGAGGAGCATAGCAATGATAAGGACAAACTCGGGGTCGCGGATAGGATACGTGTCCTTATGGCTTGGTCTGGGCTTGCTGGCTGTGGTAGTCACCACAGCCGAGTCCGAGGCGTATTTGGTGGTGCTGCTCGTGCTCGCCGTGGGCGCGGGAGGTCTGCTCGCAATGGGAGCCCTGTCGGTGCTGGCGCGCCGGTACTCCCGGACACAGGTCGCTGGAGTCTTGGCCGGGCTGGTCGGAGAGCCGATCAGGTCGAGTGGTAAGCGAGAGGAGGCACAGATGGAACAGAAATCGGCGCAATCCAGGCTCATTCCGTTCCTGCGGGAGGTGGATGTCTTTCAGAGCCTTACCGACCACGAGTTGGGGATGATCGCGAGTGTATGTGCGCCCAAGACCTTCAGCGCTGGAGACTTTCTCGCTCGCGAAGGCACGCGCGGCGACTATCTGTTCATCATCATGAAAGGGCAAGTGCGCGTGAGCTCCAAGAGCGAGGGGGACCAGTTGACAGTCCGCATTGTGCGGGGGAAGGAAAGCGTGCCCCTGGCCAGCATTCTGGAGCCGCCTCTGCTGATAACCACCGCCGAAGCGATGGAGACCGTGGAGACGCTGGCCATCCCGCGGGCGATGCTGCTCAGGATATGTGAGTTGCAGCCCATGCTCGGCGCGCAGGTCTACAGGGCGACGGCGGGCGTGCTTGCCCGGCGGTACCGCGCGATGCTTCAGCAAGTCACGGGCCAACTGGAGGCGACGCTGGAGTACATGGGGCACACGCGCACCTAGCGGTGCGTGGGTACGGCGGAGCCTGGTTCCCACCCGGCGCTGGCTGTCCGCGGGAGCCGTGCAAGCGGCTCACGGCCGGATACGCGCGGCGCGCCGAAGCGCTCGGTGCACGGCGGCGCAAGGCTCCCTGGGGGGACGCTGACTCCACGAGGCGGCGTCCCCTTCGCGTTGTCACGGGCGTATAATGGCAAGATAGCAGCGCGGACTTTGTATGATTGCTCCTGTGCATGCACCGTCAACCGTCACCCCGCTCGTGCGCGCGCTGGGCAGAATCCCGCACCCCGCGCAACTGGCCTCTGCCTTCGCGGACGCGCCGTACATGCTGCTGCTGGACAGCGCTGGCGCCTACCCTGAGGTCGGACGCTACTCCTACCTCGCGGCGGACCCATTCCTCGTGCTGCGGAGCAAAGGCCGACAGGTTGAGTTGCTGACCGGCGAGGCTGTCGAGCGCCTTCAGGACAATCCCTTCGATGTGCTGCGCCGCCTCCTGCGCTCCTTTTCCGTCGTCAAACAGGCCGGCGTGCCCCCTTTCCAGGGCGGCGCCGCGGGGTATCTGGCATACGACCTGGGGCGACTCATCGAACGCATCCCGACGCGTGCGCGCGACGATCTGGCGCACCCTGACCTGTGCCTGGGCTTCTACGACTGGGTGCTTGCCCACGACGCGCTCACCGACGAGTCCTTCCTTGTGTCCACCGGCTGGCCGGAAGGCTCCGTGCGTAAGGCGCACGAGCGCGCGGACTGGGCGTGTCGCCGCATTGCGCGCGCTCCGGACTGTGGGGCGCCCGCGCGCTTCGAGGTGAGCGGCCTGCGCTCCAACTTCACCCGCGACGCCTACCATGCGGCGGTGCGTCGCGTGAAGGCGTACCTGGAGGCCGGCGACGTGTACCAGGTGAACATCTCGCAGCGCTTCCAGGGCAGGTTCGCCGGCCAACCGTGGGAGCTGTATCAGTCGCTCCGGGAGGCGAACCCCGCCCCGTTCGCGGCTTATATGCAGTCTCCCGACCTCACGGTGCTAAGCGCGTCGCCGGAGCAGTTCTTGCGCGTGGACGGACGCCGTGTGGAAACGCGGCCCATTAAGGGGACCCGCCCTCGCGGAAGCACACCCGCGGCGGACGCGGCCCTGGCGCGGGAGCTGCTGGCGAGCGAGAAGGACAGGGCCGAAAACGTCATGATTGTTGACCTCCTGCGCAACGACCTGGGCCGGGTGTGCAGGGTCGGCTCCGTCCAGGTGTCATCCCTCTTCGCACTGGAGGCGCACCCGACGGTGTTCCACCTCGTCTCCACGATCACCGGCGAGATGTCCGACGACAGGGACGCGGTGGACCTCCTCCGGGCGGCGTTCCCCGGAGGCTCCGTGACCGGAGCGCCGAAGATTCGCGCTATGGAGATAATCGAAGAGCTGGAGCCGACTCGCCGGGGCGTCTATTGCGGCTCGATGGGATTCATCTCGTTCACCGGCGACATGAACACGAGCATCGCCATACGCACTATCACGCTGCGGGGAGACACCTTGCACTTCCAGGTCGGGGGAGGCATCGTGGCCGACTCTGATCCCGAGGCGGAGTACCTTGAGACGTTGGACAAGGCGGAGGGCCTGCTGAAGGCGATGCGCACTCATGTCTAGCGGCCCGTTCATGTACGTGAACGGCGGGCTGGTGGCGGCGGACGAGGCGAGGATCAGCCCCCTGGACCGGGGTTTCACCCTGGCCGACGGCGTCTTTGAGACGATGGTGGCGGTGGGCGCACGTGTCTTCCGTCTGGCCGACCACATGGAGCGGTTACGCCAGGGCGCGGCGCTCCTGCTGATTCCGTTGCCCTCGGAGGCGCGCCTGGCCGCTGGGATTGAGGAGACGCTGCGGGCGAACGGCCTTCCGCGCTCCATTGCGCGGCTGACGGTGACGCGAGGAACTGACACGGGCCGCGGTCTCGCCGTCGCCGGGGACGGCAGTCCCACCCTGGTCATTCGCGTGACGCCCCGCGCCGCCCTTGCGGCGTCACCCCCCGCTGGCCTGCGCGTCGTGCTGGCGGCGGCCCGAAGGAACGACACATCTCCCCTGTCGCGCGTCAAGTCGTTGGCCTACACCGACGGCGTTCTGGCGCGCCTGGAGGCCCGACGCGCGGGCGCGGACGATGCCCTGTTCCTCAACACGGCGGAGCGGCTGGCCTGCGGCACGTCCAGCAACCTGTTCGTCGTGCGGGACGGCACTCTCCTGACCCCGCCCGTGAGCGAGGGTGTCCTCCCCGGCGTTGCGCGTCGCACCGTGCTGGAGGCCGCCGCAGCGCTGGGCATTCCGTCCGTGGAGCGTCTGTTGCCTCTCGCCGACCTTGAGGCGGCCTCTGAGGTCTTCCTGACCAACGTCGTGACGGGTCCCGCGCCAGTGGTCGTCGTGGCGGGCATGCCCGTAGGGCAGGGGAGCGTCGGGCCAGTGACGGAGCGCCTGTGGCATGCCTACCGGGGTCTGTGCGAGGGCGCCGGAGGCTGACCGACATCCCGCCGGCCCGCGGTCTAGCGCAGGCGGGGAATGACCCGGGCGCCCACGGTGTTCAGGAAACCCAGCTTGTCGGGCAGGGGCATGGTGAACCAGAGCTGCCGGGCCCCCCAGGAGGCAAGCTCCTGGACACGGTCCGCGAACTCCTCCGGCGTGCCCGCGACCGAAAAGCGGTCGGCAAGGTAGTCCGTCAGTCCCAACTCCTCCACCAGGCGCACGTTCTTCCGCTCTTTCCCCGGCTTGACGTGCTCGCTGAACTCATACTCGGCGATGAGCCTCTGGAGCTTGGGGAGCAGATCGGCGGGGATACCCTTGTTCTGAATGCCGAGGCGGAATGCCTGATTGGGCTGTGCGGCCAGGTGCGTCTTGATAGCGTCCACCGCCTCCCGCTTGTTGCCCGCGATGCTCGCGCCTATCAGCCACCACACGTCAATGTCCTCGACCTTGCGGCCGGCGGCTTCCGCCCCCTCTCGCAGGTGGCGCATCGCCAGGGGAATCAGCTCGCGGCCCAGGCCCCAGCCGATAACGACGCCATCGCATATCTCGCCCGCCAGGCGCAGCGTGCGCGGGCCTGAGGCGGCCAGGTAAATGGGGATTTGGCGCTTCGCGTACGAGAACAGGATGCTCCGGCCCTGGTATTCGGCACGGCCATGGGCGAACATGGCTTTGAGCGCCAGGATGTACTCGCGCATCTGGGCGACCGTTGCGGGGGCCAGGCCAATGTTGAAAACGGCGCTGTCCCCCGTCCCCATGCCCAGGAAGCAGCGTCCGCCCGAAAGCTCGTCTATAGCGGTGATGGCGGACGCCGTCACGGACGGGTGCCGGTTGACGGGGTTGGTCACCCGCGGGCCGAACTTAAGACGTGTGGAGTTCAGGGCGGCGATGGTCCCCGTGACGTACGTCTCAGGGTACAGGGAGGGTGAATCGCTCAGGCCCACTCTGTCGAAACCCGCGTCTTCCGCGGTCCTGACCCACGCTCCGAACTCCCGGACTCGGTCACACACCAGACTCACGCCAAGCTTTATCGCCACGGTTATCTCCTCGCACGCAGACTGTTTGACGCCTGGAGCCGTTACTACTATAATGCTCCGCACTAACGGCGTCGAGAACCCGCGAGACGCGTTTTTCCGAGCGTTCCTGTCTTTCCAGTCGGGTTCTCCGGCGTCTCCGTGGCGCCATTCCAGTGTGCAAGTCTGCGGCCTGTCGAGATAACCGGCACGCAATCCAGTACTGTAGGAGGGGGACGGCAATGAAAAACTGGAGCCGCATCGTTGGTCTTGTCGGTCTGCTAAGTCTTATCGCTGCGGGCTGCGCGCCTGTGGCCCAGCCAGCCTCGGCTCCTGCTCCGGCAGCCGCGCCGCAAGCGGCCCCGACAGTCGTGGCGCCTGCTGCGCCCGCCGCTCCCGCGGCCCCGGTGCCCGCTCGCGCTACGCCCACGCCTGTCCCTGCGGCTCCGGCTGCGCCGGCGGCCTCGGCGGCGGGCACGCCGAGGACTGGCGGGCGGCTGAACATGACCCTCTCGTCCGATCCCCAGACTCTGGACGTGAATACGGACGTGGGGATGGACCTGTATGACCTCTCGCGTGCTCCCTATGACTCGCTCATCATCGTGGACCAGAGGGGCGGGACCATGAAGCTCAGCCCCCGTCTGGCCAGGAGCTGGGAGGTATCGCCTGACGGGAAGACCTACACGTTCAAGCTGCGTGATGACGTGGTCTTCCAGAACGGCTCCAAATTCACGTCCGCGGATGTGAAGTTCACTTTGGACCGCTACCGGAATCCGCCCAAAGATGTGCGCAGCGCCCACGTCGCCAGCCTTCAGCCCGTGGAGTCCGTGGAGGCGCCCGACGCGACGACAGTGGTGATGCGCCTCAAGGCTCCATCCGGTCCGCTCATGGGCCGTCTGTCCAACCTCAATAGCCTGGTCATGCTCTCCAAGGCATGGGTAGAGGGCGGCGCCAACTCGCTCACGGACATGATGGGGACTGGGGCGTTCACGCTCACCAAGGCGACGCGAGGAACGAGCTACACCTTCGACAAGAATCCGAAGTTCTGGCAGCCGGGGAGGCCCTACCTGGACGGGGTGACTTATTTTGTCGTCAAGGACGTGGAGACGCGGTTCGCCGCGCTGCGGACGGGTCGCGTGCACACGCTGCAGAACTACTTCGTGCAGCTAAGCCCGGCGCAGTACCGGGACATGCAGAAGATTCGGCCTGATTTGCAGATGTTCCCAGACGCCATCCGCAAGGCGCCGTGGGTGTGGTTCAACCTGCGCAAGGCCCCCTGGACAGACGTGCGGGTCAGGCAGGCTATCAACCTGGCGCTGGACCGCCGGGAGGCCGTGCGCTCCCTCTTTGATGGGGCCGGAGAGCTGGGAGACATGTACACCTTTCGCCAGCCGCCGGGAATCTCTCAGGCCGATTTGCTCAAGATGCCGGGCTGGGCGGAGAACAAGAAGGCCGAGCGGGACCAGGCGAAGAAGCTGCTGGCCGACGCGGGTTTCCCCAACGGCATGCAGGCCACTGTTCTGACACGCGACATAACGGACTTCAAGGACGCATCGGTCTTCTTTGTTGACCAGCTCTCGACAATTGGCATCAAGGCGACGGTGGAGATTCAGGATACGGGCGTGGTGTTCGCACGCGGGCGCAGCGGCGACTACGACCTGATGGTTCTCCAGAGCACCGACCTGCGCCCCGACGCCAGCGATGACACGCAGTTGTGGCATCTGAAGGGTGGCGCGGTGAACTTTGGCATCCTGGACGACCCGAAGCTGGTGGCGTTGTACCTGGAGCAAGAAGTTATCTCGGACTACGCCGCGCGCCAGAAGGTCGTGGAGAAGATGGACCGCTATATTCAGGACACGCTGCCCTCCCTCCGCATGGGGTGGAGCTTCGGCTATGATGCGATCGCGCCGGAGGTCATGAACTGGCCCAGGAAGGCGGACGGGCGCGGGCAAGACATTCTTGAACAGGTGTGGCTGTCCAAATAGCGCCTGATTGCTGATGGGGGGCCGCTTGGGACGGAAGAGCCGCGAGCGGCGCCGCCTCGCATCGGTGAACGTTTCCCGCAGGTGAGGCTCAGTGGCGCAGTACATCATCCGACGCCTCCTTGTCGCCGTCCCCGTCCTCATCGGCGTGTCGCTGGTCATCTTCGGCATCATGCGCGTTCTGCCGGGCGACATCGCGGAGATCACCATGACCGGCGGGGCCGCCTCCGCCACGACCTCTGACATCGAGCACTTCCGCAAGGCTTTGGGGCTGGACCGTCCCCTCCACGAGCAGTACCTGGAGTGGGTGCGCGGCGTGGTGACGCTGGACTTCGGCAAGTCCCTCAAGTCGGGGGCGCCCATCATCCAGGACATTGCTCTCCGCGCGCCGCTGACGCTGGAGATAGCCGTTCTGACGATGCTCGTCGCTGTCATCCTGGGGCTTCCGACAGGGGTTATCTCCGCCGTGCGTCAGGACACATGGATTGACAACGTGACGCGCGTTGCCTCCATCAGCGGCGTGGCGCTGCCCGTACTGTGGACGGGGACTATCGTTGTGCTGGTGCTGTCCACCTGGTTCAACTGGATACCGCCGCTCGGCTACGAGTCCTTCTGGGATGCGCCGTGGACGAACCTCCAGCAGATATTCTGGCCGTCGCTGGTGCTCGGCTACAACTTCGCGGCCATCGTCTCGCGCATGACCCGGTCGTGCATGCTGGAGGTGCTGCGCCAGGACTACATCAGGACGGCCTGGTCGAAGGGTCTTGCGGAGCGGATGGTCCTGTACCGCCACGCCCTCATCAACGCCATGCTGCCCGTCGTCACCATCATCGGGGTGCAGTTCGGCACCATCCTGGGCGGCACGCTCATCGTGGAGCAGATATTCGTGGTGCCGGGGCTGGGCAGCCAGCTCATCGAGTCGGTCCAGTTCCGCGACTACCCTATGGTCCAGACGCTTATCTTGCTGATTACCGGGGCGTTTGTCTTCGTGAACCTCCTGATAGACCTCCTCTATGCGGTCCTGGACCCGCGTATCCGGTACGAGTAACAGGGGACTGTGAGTGATGGAGCTGTCTGAAGACCTGGTCTTGCGCGGGAGACCCTCGCGGTGGGCCGCCAGGACCGCGGCCGGGGCGTGGCGATTCGCGCGGGCGAAGCCCCTGGGCGCAGTCGGCGGGGTGATAGTCCTCCTATTGACGGTGGTGGCCGTCTTTGCCCCGGTCACCGCTCCCTACGACCCCTTGGAGACCCACTATTCGCACCGGGTCGAAGCGCCCGGCGGCGCGTTCCCGCTGGGGACAGACCACTTTGGACGTGACGTGCTCAGCCGCGTTATCTACGGCGCGCGCACGTCCCTGTTGGTCTCGGTGGTGTCGGTTGCGCTGGGGGCCAGCCTGGGCGGACTCGTGGGGCTGTACAGCGGCTTCAGAGGCGGCCGCATGGACTTTGTCATCCAGCGGCTGGTGGACGTGGTCGTGGCGTTCCCGCTCCTCGTGCTGGCGCTGGCGGTGATGGCCGGCCTAGGGACATCGCTGCGGAACGTCATCATCGCGATGGCTATCGTTCTCGCGCCAAGAGCGGCGCGGGTGCTGCGGTCGAGCGCGCTGGCTTTGCGAGAGGCGGAGTACGTGAGGGCGGCGCGGGCCGTGGGCTGCTCCGGGGCGCGTCAGCTCTTCGTCCACGTCCTGCCCAACTGCCTGGCGCCCTACATCGTCTTCTCCACCATCTCCGTGGGCGTCGTGATCATCTCCGAGGCGTCGCTGTCGTTCCTGGGGCTGGGCGTGCCGCCGCCCGACCCGTCCTGGGGGAGCATGCTGGCGCAGGAGGGCTACAAGCTTATGCGCTCCGCGCCGTGGGTGAGCCTGGGGCCGGGCGTCGCCCTGAGTCTTGCGGTGTTCGGCATCAACCTGCTGGGCGACGCCGTGCGCGACGTGTGGGACCCCCGGCTGCGCCAGTAAGCGCGGGGAGCGGCAGGCGGCGACCGCCAGGAAGCTGTTCCGAGAGTCGTTTGTTCACTCCGCAATGAATTGCGGGCCGCCCTGCGGCCCCGAGTTTATTCGCGATTGTGTATTTGATGCAGGTGGTAGAATAGGCGCATGCCGAAAGTTCCAGTTTGGGTTAAGCGCGTGTGGGAATGGCTTGCAACGTTGCAAGACGCGCTCGGTGTTTGGACACTTCTCGCTGGCGCATTTGCGTGGCTTGGGGGAACTGCTTTGATAAGCGCCCTAGCCATAGCCTTTGTTGAAGCCATTCGCTCTAATCTCAACTGGTTTGGACAAGCGTGCTTCGTAATAGGCGTTGCGCTCCTTTTGCTCGCACCGATTACATATCTAGCCCCTCGCTTTATCAAAGTACCAAAGCAAACGATACCAGCACTACAGAAGCCACAAACGAAAGTTTACAGTGAAGAGGAAACCACGAAATTTGTTGCTCAGATTGACGAGTATATTGACAAGTTGACTCATTCCAGAGAATCGCTATGGGTAGGCAACCATGACCCAGGACAGGAAAGCCAAAGTGTGAATCGGTATTTTGAGTGGATTCAGGAGTGGGCATGGGAGGCGATACCTGAATATGCACAAGTCTTGATTCCAGACCGTGTCAAAATGACGGAAGGTGAAATCATGATGTATGTAGGCTGGCCGAACAATACGGCAGCGCTAAGAGTTATAGTTGACCGACAGCTACTCAAATTACGACAGGTGAAGGCTCTGCTATTAGGTCACGGTACGGCAAGTTCTCGGCCATGAGCAACTTCACGAGTGTGTCTCTGAACAGGTACGGATTCTCGCGGTTGTTGAACCGCCACTCTAGCTCGTCGAGGTAGGCGTCCAGATGCTTGACCGAGACCTTGTGATACGAACCGGCAACCGACCTCTTGAAGAGGCTCCACACACATTCAACGGTATTGGTGTGCACGTCTCCGCGTACCCGTTCCTCAATGCTATGGTGGACTCTCTCGTGTCTCGTGTCTCGTGTCCTGGTCCCCGATGCCCTCATAAGCGGCGTATTCGGGGGTCGCAAGCTCATTTGGGAATAAGCTCTAGCCAGAGAGCGCCGCGGGCCTCTCTCCCACCAGCACCGACCATAGCTCCTCCGGAGTCACGTAGCCGCCCGTTTTTTCCAGCGTGTGGATGAGCCGCACGATGGCCTCGTTGAGCGGCGCGGACGTCCCCGCCGCGCGGGCGGCCTTGACCACGTCGCCGTTCAGGAAGTCCACCTCCGTGCTCTTGCCTCGCTTGCGGCTTTGCAGGGTGGAGCTCATGGGCGAGTGGCCGCCGATGAAGACACACAGTTGGGACAACTCCTTCGGGATGTCTGGCTGCTGGGTCATGGGCGGCAGCTTTTCGAGGGCCGCCACGGCCTCCAGCGGAATGCCCTCCACGGGCGCCAGCCGAACGCCTGCGGCCTCCGCGACGCGCGCCGTCTCCTGGACCAGCGCCATGCCCAGAACGACCATGTCCTTGCGTTTGCCGCACTCCTGCATGGAGAGTCCCGTCGCGGCCTGCACGGCGGCCTGGACGTTGTAGAGCAGCTTGGTCCACCGCGCGCCGACGATGTTGTCCGTCAGCTTTGTCTGAATGCCGGCGTTGAGCGTCTCCGCGACGCGCCGCGTGACCGGCCCGTTGGGCTGGAACGACTGGCCGATGAGCAGCCGGCCCGCGCTGTGCCGGACGATGACGCCGGGCTCAAGGTACACCATGCCGAAGCGCACGATGCACCCGATGATGTTCTCCCGGCCCAGGATGTCGCCAGCGATGGCGTCGCCGCTGATGCCGTTCTGCATCATCACGGCGGGCACGCCGCGCGCGTACGGCAGCGATTCCCGGCAGGCCTCGGCCACGTCCTGGGCCTTGGTGGCGACGACGAGGATGTCGGGCGTGAAGGTGAGCCGTTCCGCGGCGGGAATGCGGAGGGCCACCTTGCGCCGCGCCTCCGGGCGGACGTCGTCCATAATCAGGCCGCGCTGATTGATGGCCGCTACGTGGGCTGGTCTCCCCACCAGCGTGACGTCAAGCCCCGCCTGGTGCAGCAACGCGCCCACGCCGCTGCCAATTGCGCCCGCGCCCACGATTACGATCTTCATCAGGGCTTCTCGCGTGCCATCGGCGGCTCGCCTACGACCCCGCGGCCTTCTTGAAGTCCTCCACCGACCTGGCGTGCGTCCCGTTCTTCAGCGCGATGGGCTTGGTGACGGACTTGGTGGTGGCGAACGTGGGAATGTAGATACCTTGCGCGGGGAGCAGCCCGCCCATGCACACGATGAGGAAGTCCTCTGGCCTCTGGACGAGCGTGAGCCGGTCAACCTTCTTCGGGTCCACCTGCCGCCGCTTCGCCATGCGCTCGATGACCCACGGCGCGAGCGTGTCGTAGGTGCGCGTGGTGACATCGAACATATATTGGCGTATCTGCGGCTTGTCGAAGCCGTCGCGGTGCAATATCTGCGCCGACTCCGGTGGGAACACGAGCATCGGCTCGCCGAAGCCCATCATCCAGATGTTGGTCCCCATGCCGTACGCCGATTCTCCCATGAAGTAGAGTATCTCTTCGCCCTCCGTCACGGGGCTGCCGCCGCACTCCGGCACGGTGATGACGTTGTGCGTGCCTGACGCGCCGTCCACGGTCACCGTGCTGCTCTCTTTGGGGAAGCCGCGTTCCACGTGGAACGGCTCCCAGGGGCTTTCCAGTTCGTTCTCGGCGGAGCAGAAGTTGTACTTGCCGGGAAAGCCGTGGGTGGCCCTGTCGGTGGTGCCTGGCGCTCCGCCGCCGACGTTCAGCAGCAGCAGGCGCGCGGCGCGGCCAATGGTGGCGTTGGCCCGCCAGCCCGGTCCGAGGCAGCCGGCGCCGGCGTTCATGCCGATCTCGCGGGAGATGGGGCCGTTCACGAGCACGAACGGCGTCACCGGATTGGTCGTCCCCTGAATGCCGTGCAGGTTGAATTCCTTCTCGCCCAGCGCCTGGGTCATCGCGACGACGACGGGGAAGTACTCCGGACGGCATCCCGCCATGACGGCGTTGATGGCCACCTTCTCGACAGTCGCGTCGGCGTAGGA
Source organism: Dehalococcoidia bacterium (assembly GCA_030648205.1). Taxonomy (NCBI): domain Bacteria; kingdom Bacillati; phylum Chloroflexota; class Dehalococcoidia; species Dehalococcoidia bacterium. The sequence continues at coordinate 32,758 of JAUSIH010000047.1, forward strand.
TGTCGCCAACTCGCAGAGCACGTCGTCGGGCTTGCGGTCGGTGTATTCCAGCATCCGCGCAATGCGCTCGTCGGTGGGCGGAATGATCGGCAGGCCGTCCGTCCAGCCCTTGTCGTAGAAGGACTCAAAGGTGGCCTCGACGTTCAGCTCCTGGTCGGCGGCCTCCACGCGGTGGGTGGCGGATGTGAGGCGTGCGTTCACGGTCATCAGGGACTCCTATTTGACTGGCTTTGTTTCGATGGGGTGCTGGAGCATCTGCGCTATCCTGTCCACCGTCCGCGGCGCGTCCTTCGAGTTCAGGGGCCAGGGGACCTCGATGATGGCGAGCTTCTCGATGCCCATGGTCCTGGCCGTGGAGCGTCCGAGTGCGGAGAAAGGCGCGGAGTTGAGGCTTATCACGGCCGCGCCAGCCTTCTCAAGGGATACGCCGTCGTGGATACACCACGTGGTGCAGGAGCCTCAGACGCCCATACCGTTGATGACCAGGTCCGCCCTGGACGCCAGCTCCTTGACGAGCTCGTCCGGCGCGCCCTGGCCGGTCATGGTGCGGAACTTCTCCCGGTGGAAGACCTGAGTAACGCCATAGCGCTCCTTGAGGACGCGCTCCATCTGGTTGTAGAAGTCCTGGATGCGGACACCCAATCCGGACCCGTCGTTGTTCAGGAATGCGACCGTCTTCCCCTTCAGGTTGGTGGGCAGCGGGTTGGTCTTGCGCTGCGCCTTGTGGGTCGGGGCCGTCGGGTCGCGGAACAGGGCGAAGTGGTTGGCCATAGTGCTCCCTCCTTGGTTGAGAAAGGTCAAAGGCCCGTGCGCCATCCCTCACGGGCGGCATGGCGCGCACGTTCCGACTATACGTGTCTGCGTTCGCTTCTGTCAAGAGCCGATACGTGCGGTCGGCGGCAAGATGTATCTGATTGACCTATCGGCTACAACGCCACAGTAAGAAGAGCGCCATTACTAAACCTAAACCCCACCAAATCCAAGTGTAGTTAGCTGCGTTTTGAGCCGGACGATAGAGATTATTGTTGGCTTGCTCACCTCGCGAGGATCCGGAAGGTTGAAAACTCGGAGCAGGCGTAGGGGAAGATCGGCCAAAGAAGGCTCCGTACGGGACAGCGCGAGGGTCGAACGGCTCGGTGGTGAGTCTTACAAACTGGATATTTCGTATTAGAAAACGCCTGAAGTCCTGCCTAAGGCGACAGTATGCATAGCAATAGCGGTCATTTATGTCTATGACTTCGATCTCTCTGTGGCTAAGCTCTTCATAGCCCTTACGTCTGGACTTATACGTTATGAATAGCACCTTGTGTTCACGCTTGGCCAGCGCGACGAGTTCATGAACACTGGGGGACTCCTGTACCACGCTTCCCCTCGACGTTTCTATGTCGGGAAACTCCAAGCCCTCGTAGGGCTTTCTCTCCCGTTCTGGAGAACGGGACTGTTGGCTAACGTGGGGAGGCGGAGACGACACTGCTGTACTGCAATCATGGATTGTCTCATAGCCTTCGAATGCCACCCACTGCCCTCCCGGCATGCGCCGCAAGTTAATAAAGCGGCCACATTTTTTGCATCTACGGCGATAGCTCATTTGTTACAGCAACCCAGCTTCCGATAGGAAACGACTCGGCTGTACATTTGCCTTGCAAACGTTATTGACGTAGGAAATCACGAGATTGGACGACGCCCGTGTCATAGCCACGTAGAACAGGCGCCGCTCATCCTCAAGAGGAGCTCTCCTATGGGGAATTATGCCCTCGTTGCATGTCATTAACACAACAGTGTGCCATTGTAGTCCTTTAGCCTTGAAGTACGTAAGCAATCTCACTCCGGCATCTTCATCTCTGCCTGCACCTGATGCTCGTGCTTTGTTTAATGCACCTTCCGTAGTTTTTACAAAATCACGTATATTGCCACTGAAGTTAGCCGCAAGTTCATAGATCTCTCCTAGTGGTACTTTATCCTCTAACACATCCTCTAGGCTCCCGATCATGCCTTGAAGCCCATTAAACCGCCGAGCTAATACATCTAAAGTATCCAGCAAGGAAGAGGCCTCAAGCATCTCGGTCAAAGCGGTGCCCAAATGACTCTGTCTCGCCTTTGGCAGAATACCGTAAAAGTCTTCGGACGAGATTGCGCCTAGAAAATTGGTGCGGTTGCCAAACAGTTGCTCAAGCCTATCCGCCTCGTGTCCACCGATATAGCGGAAATAGGAGCGGACAGCCAGCAGCGAATCACGCGCACTCGCCGCTTGTCCAGCAAGAAGAGCTAATTTGACCCTAAGCACACCGAGAAGACGCTCCAACAGTTCATTAGACAAAATGTTATCCTCATCCCTCACATGATAGGGCAAATTATTCATAATGAATTCAAATTGGATAGGAAGGCTTTGGGCATTAGTACGATATAAAACAGCAAAGTCCTTATGATTGAGTACTGGATTTGCCAATTTAACTTGCTTGATAAAGGATACTATGGTCTTAGCCTCAATACCCGCAGAAAGCGTGGCAATAATTTTGATATCGGAAGGCTCCTTCCTATATGGGAGTGGTTCTTTCGCAATTCTCTGTTTATTGTTGCGTATAAGTTTATCAGCATGCGCGATAACATTTGGGGGACATCGATAATTAACTTGCAATTCGTAAGAGGCCACTGGTCGTGCCTTTAGGTGCTTGTCCAAATTGATTATGAACTCAGGAGTACATCCACGGAAACCATAGATGGCCTGGTCATCGTCGCCAAAAACCAACAGGGATGCTCTCTCGGCAAGAGCCTTGATGAATTCGAAGTCGAGACGATTAATATCCTGAAATTCATCCACAATAATTTCCGAGAATTGGCTCTGCAAGGCGCTGAGCGTCTGCGCGTCGCCCGTCAGACAGAGAAATGGCCTAAGTTTCTGGTCATCAAAATCAAGAAGTCGCTCTCTTTGCAATGTTCTCTCATACGCCATATATAACCATATAAGGGCTTGGAGTACCTTCACGACCAGACCTTTATTCATCGAGGAATTAAAAAACGGGGTTGCTTGGGGACTCTTGAGTATGAAATCAGCAAGTCGCTGCGGACCCGGACTTCTTGGATCAAACAACTCGTTCTTGAGCAGACTGAAAAACTCAATGTAGAACCGGTCCGCCACGTTTGAAGGCAGACTAGCGAACCGATCCGTGCTCTTCTCTCTTAAAGCCTCTTTTACTTCACGAAGCAATCTCCTCTGCCGGAAAGCAGGGATTACAGGCTTGAATTCTCTTGGAAAATACTTACGTAATATCCCATAGCCGAACGCGTTAAGCGTTGTTATCTTCAAGTCTTGGCGCCTAATTGCCAACTTCGTCAGTTGTTCCTCGGCTTTCTGCCTAAGAGCAATGCCGGCCGCGTTATCAAATGTTAGGATAAGGACACGTTCTGGATTAAGACCATCTCTGACACGTGATAAGACTCGATTTATTACCGTCTGGGTCTTTCCCGAACCTGCTGGTGCTACAACACGTATGGTTGTTTCACGTGCCTCGATGACGCGTTGCTGAAACTCATCTGCCTCAGGTACAAAGGGTTTAAGGGCATCCCGTGTGTCGATAGGGGTTTCTGCAAGACGCCGGCGCAGTTCCCGTTCAACATCATCTCGAACGTCAATATCAAGACTAAATGCCAAATCTGTGTAAATATGACTTACGGCCTCGCTCTTTCCTTCTTCTCCACGTTTCTGCATCACATCACCGCCTATCCGGAATGGCATGCTCCCCTGGCTTTTCTTCCACCCATACCTTCGCAGTATTATAGGCACATAAGATGGGCTTGCAAAGATGCCTTCTGATGCTGAAACGCACGCTCCGCCACGTCGCCCTAGCGCAGGCCGGCCTGCTGACATGCCGACGAAGATAGGCTATACTATCAGCTTGAATTGACATCCTTGACGCTGGTTGGAGAGCGGCATGGCGTCCTATTTGGCCAACCGGGTGCTCCTGTTCATACCGGTGCTTCTCGCGGTGTCCATCTTTGTGTTCCTGGTGCTGCGGGTTATTCCAGGAGACGTGGCTGTGCTGCGCCTTACGGGGACCTCGGGCGAGGGCGTCGTCACGCCGGAGGCGCTCGCCGAGGTGCGCCGCCAGTTGGGGACCGACCGGCCGCTAGGGGAGCAATACCTGACGTGGATGGCGAGCGTGGTCCGTCTGAACGGGGGCGCCTCCATGAGGACAGGAGAGCCCGCATTCCAGATCATCGCGCTGCGGCTTCCCGTGACGCTGGAGCTTGCGGTCATCAGCCTGCTGGTTGCCCTGCTCATCTCCCTGCCCGCGGGCATCCTGAGCGCGGTGCGCCAGAACACCTGGATGGACTACGTTGTCCGCGTGGTCAGCATCGGCGGGCTGTCCATGCCCACGTTCTGGACGGCTATTCTGCTGCTGCTGTTTTTCGTCTACGTTCTGAATTGGATGCCCCCCCTGGCCTATGTCTCCCTGGCCCAGGACCCCGGCGCGAACATGCTCCAGATGGTCTGGCCCGCGCTTATCCTGGGGTATTACATGTCGGCGGGGGTGACGCGCATGACTCGCTCCTGCATGCTGGAGGTGCTGCGCCAGGACTACGTGCGCACCGCGTGGTCCAAGGGCCTGTCGGAGCGGCTGGTGGTGCTGCGACATGTGGTGCGGAACGGGCTGCTCCCGGTCGTCACCATCGTGGGCGTCCAGTTTGGGCATCTTTTGGGCGGCGCCATCATCATGGAGACCATCTTCGCCCTTCCGGGCATGGGAGTTAACCTCATTGAGTCCATCCGCGAGCGGGACTACACGATGATCCAGTCCATCGTACTGCTCCTGTCCGTATGGTTCCTGGTCATCAACCTGCTGGTTGACGTCTTGTACGCCTGGCTCGACCCGCGCGTCCGTTACAGTTAGGAGGCGAGCGTGGAGGCGCATGAACAGGTAGCGTACCCTGACCTGCCGGCGCGGGCGCGGTCTTCCTGGCCCGCCGCCCTGTGGGCGTTCTGCCGGGCCAAGCCACTGGGCGCCGTGGGGGCGCTTCTGGTGGCCTGTGTCACGCTGGCGGCCCTCCTGTCGCCCGTGCTTGCCCCCTTTGACCCTTTTGAGTTGCACCGGCGCGCCACGTTCCTCGCGCCTGGCGGCATATACACGATGGGGACCGATAACATGGGCCGCGATGTGCTCAGTCGGGTCATCTGGGGCTCTCAGCTGTCCATCTTGGTGGGCGTTCTGTCCGTAGCCCTGGGAACGGTGGTGGGCGGGCTGCTGGGACTGGTGAGCGGCTACTTTGGCGGCGCTACGGACATGACGGTGCAGCGATGCATGGACGCCCTGCTCGCATTCCCCACGCTGGTGCTCGCGCTGATGGTCGTGGCCGTGCTCGGTCCGTCCGCGGGCAACATCATCATTGCGATTGCGATCGTTCTGCTGCCCCAGGCGGCGCGCGTCGTCCGCTCCAGCGTGCTGTCCATCAAGGCGCATGAGTACATCACCGCCGCGCGGGCCATGGGTTCCGGCAACTGGCGCATTCTGTGGCGGCACGTTCTGCCCAACTCTCTGGCCCCGTTCATCATCGTGGCGACAACCGCCCTGGGCTGGGCTGTCATCGTGGAGGCCAGCCTGAGCTTCCTGGGCCTCGGCCCTCCTCCTCCGTTCGTGTCCTGGGGCACCATGCTCGCCGAGGGTGGGCGGGAGTATCTGAACAAGGCCCCGTGGATGGCTATTTTCCCTGGTATCGCGCTGAGCGTCGCCGTGTTCGGCGTGAATCTTTTCGGCGACGCCCTCCGCGATGTGCTGGACCCGCGCCTGCGCGGCAGCTAGGGCTTCGCGGGGCCACCGTCCGCTTTGGGCGACGACGGACTTGTAGTATACTGGCCTCGAGGCGGATAAGAGGGGGGGGCGCAATCCGCCTATTCTTCCGATGAAGGCCGTGCGTTGACTGGAGACGCGGCGGCCTCCATTGCAGGGGGTTACCATGCGACTCGCCCTTCTGGCCATCCTCTCGTCTCTGCTGACTCTTGCTCTCGCCGCGTGCGGCCAGGCCGCCAGCCCCGCCGCGCAGTCAGCTCCGGGCGCTCCCACATCGCAGGCTCCTTCAGCCGCCGCGCCCACTGCGCCCTCTGCGTCGCCTGCCCCCGCTCCGGCACGTTCTGGACCGGCAGTGCTCGGCGTGCCCGCGGCGAACGATCCCTTGCCCTCCTGGCCCGTTTCCCGCCCGCCCAAGCCACCGCCGCCGCCATCGGGCACGGGCGAGCCTGTCACGGGCAAGATTTCCGTTGGTCAGACCGTCACCGTAGCCTCGACGGAGGTGCCCCCGGCCGGCGGGCAGATCGAGTACACCCGCCCCGGTGACTCCGTGAATGGTCTGAAGGTGACCGTACCGGCCAACGCATATCCAGACAAGCGCACCTTCAAGGTTTCCTACGCTCCCGTGACCGGCGCCACCTTCAAGGACTTCAAGGCCGTCTCACCGCTCATTACGGTGGACAACGGCGGCGCGTATTCCAACGAGATGATGAAGATGACCGTGCCGGTGAAGCTGGCCCCGGGCGAGTTCGCCATGGGCTTCCTCTATGACGACAAGACCGGCAAGCTGGAGGGCCTGCCGCTCCTGGCGATGAGCGCCAGTTC
>JAUSIH010000048.1 GCA_030648205.1 Dehalococcoidia bacterium
TCGGACGGCGGAGTGAATGGAACAGTCTCGGTTGGTGTCCGTTTCAGCCGGGGGTGGTCGTCGCCGTTGTGAACTTCCTTACTGACTGCCCCGCATGCGGGGATCAAGCACATCCCTCAGCGCGTCGCCCAGCATGTTGAAGCCGAACACTGCCAGGCTGATGGCGATGCCCGGGACCGTGGCAAGCCACGGCGCCTGGAACATGAACCGCCTGCCCTCCTCCGCCAGCGTCCGTCCCCATGACGGAAGGGGCGGCGGCACGCCAAAGCCGATGAAACTTACGCTGGACTCTACGAGGATAGCCCATCCCAGATAAACGCTCACCAGCACCATGGCCGGCGCCATGATGTTGGGGAGGATGTGCTGTCCGATGATGCGCAGATGGCTGGCCCCTATTGCATGGGCCGCTTCCACGTATTGAGCTTCTCGAAGGGAGAGAACAGCGCTCCGCACCACTCGCGTGTTCCGCGGCGCCATGGCCACCGCCAGCGCGACGGCCAAATTCAGCACACTCGCTCCGAGCACGGAGAGCAAGGTCAGCATCAGCAGAATCCATGGAAACGCCATGATGGCGTCGATAATCCGGTCCAACACCATATCCAGAGCTCCCCCCATATACCCGCCCAGGACACCCAGGACAAGCGCGACCAGCGTGCCCAGCAACACCGAGCCAATTCCCAGGGACAGTGATGTGCGTGCGCCGTGGGCCGTGCGCGACCATACGTCCCGCCCTAGCTGGTCGGTGCCCAACGGATGCGTGGCGCTGGGAGGCTGCAGCCGGACGTCGGTATTGTTCTCGATGGGGTCATAGGAAGTGAGCAGCGGCGCGAAGATTGCGACGAGCACAAGCATCAGGATGAACGCTCCGCCGACGGCGCCCAGCGGCTTGCGACGACAGAAGCGCCAAAGAACAGACCAAGCCCGCGCCATTGGGCTTGCCTGCCTATGTAAACCCAGAGACGCCCTCGTGGCTGCTCCAGCGCTCACGGCCTTACCGATACCTTATGCGCGGGTCTAGATAGGCGACAGCGACATCGACCAGCAAGTTAATGCCCACCACGGGGATAGCCATGAACAGGTTGACCGCCTGGATAGCTGGGTAGTCCCGCCACAGGACCGCGCTGATAATATACGACCCGATACCAGGGATGACGAAGATCTGCTCCAGGATAACGGTGCCGCTGAGCCCCAGGACAATGTTGACGCCCACAATGGTCACGACTGGAGCCATCGCGTTGCGCAGGGCGTGCCGCACAATGACCAGCCGCTCACGCAGGCCCTTCGCCCACGCGGTGCGGATGTAGTCCTGCCGCAGCACCTCCAGAAGTGTCGTGCGACTCATGCGCATGACAATGGCCGCCATGTAAACGCCGAGCAACAATGCGGGAATGGCAAGCTGACTGAGATGCTGGATAGGGTCTTCGGTGAGGTCCACGTAGTGGACCGGGGGCATCCACCCGAACCAGATAGACCCGTAGAGGATGATCAAAGTCGCCGTCCAGAAGTACGGAACGGAGAGTCCCAGAATAGCGGCGCTGCGGCTGATGTAGTCACGTGCGGTGTCCTGGCGCACGGCGGAGAGAATGCCTACAGGCAGTCCAATCAGGAGCGATATAAGGATGGAGAGACCCATCAATTCCAGCGTGACGGGAAGCCGCTGGACAACGATTTCCTGAAAGACCGGCTGCCGCGAGAACAGGGAGTTACCCAGATCGCCGCGGGTCATCTCCCCTATCCATCGTGCATACTGTTGCCAAATGGGCTGGTCCAGCCCCAGCCGGGTACGCATTTCGGTGATGTCCGCACTCGAGACGTTTGCGTCACCGAGCATAACCATGACCGCGTCGCCCGGGATCATGCGTACGGCGGAAAAGACGAGAAGCGTAACGAGAAAGATGGTGGGGACGGCGAAGATGAGGCGTCTTGCTATGTACTGGCCCATGAAGAATACTCTTGGCTGTTCTTAGCGTGTCGGGGACACACTGCGGGGAACACGACTTGGTGTTCCCCGCAGTGTGCCTAGCCCGCGTTGTCTACTTGTCCAGCCAGACGTAGGCGATTTGCCGATTGTCCAAAATCCACTGCCCGTTGTAGCCCCGGACGAACTTCTGCTTCCCCGTGTATGTGAAAGGCTCGTCCAGGAACGCCCGGTACGCCTTGTCCAATACGTAGTACTGAAGGTCCTTATAAAGCTGGATGCGTTTTGTCGTGTCCAGAGTGCGGACCCCTTCCGCCACCATGGAGTTGAGCTTGGGATCAACGAGCTTCAGATAGTTGCGAGACCCACCCGTGGCCATGAGCTGGGAGAACATCGCGTCAGGCTCGGGTTCAACGCCGGTCCCGTACCCGCGGTTGATCAGATCGAAGTTGCCGGTAAGGTCAGCCTGCAGGAACGCCGCCGGCTCAACCTGCTTGAAGGAGACCCGAATCCCTATCTTGCGGAGATCGCCTTGGGCTACCTCGAGCCCGAGGCGGCTCGATATCGGAGAGTACTCTGACACAGGGGCCTCGGCGTCGAACCCGTTGGGATAGCCCGCCTCCGTGAGAAGTCGTTTCGCCTCGGCCACGTCCTGGTCTTTAGGCTGTCGGTATCCCGGAAGCTTCCTGAGCTCGTCAGGCTGCAGCGCCCACGGCTTGAACACCGCTGGAGGCAGCGGCCCGGATATAAAGGCGGCGCCTTCGTGCGCGCCCTTGACCACCGCGTCCCGGTCAATCGCGAGGTAGGCCGCCTTGCGGACGCGCTCGTCGCTCCACGGCTTTCTGTTGATGTTGAACAGGATTTGGGAGACCCAGTTCACGGCCTCGGGGTCAAACGTCAGCGTGGGCTGGTCTTTGATCGCGGCGTAACTGCTGGGGGGGATGCGCACGGCGACATCTACCTGACCAGTCCGCAACGCAGCCATGCGCGTTATGGTATCTTCTATGACTTGAATGCGCACGCTATCCAGATAGGTATGCGTGGCATCCCAATAGGTGGCATTCCGGACCATCTCACCGGAGAACGGCTCCCTCCACGTCTTCATTGTGAAAGGGCCTGTGCCGACGCAATTGGCTCTGCTTCCCAAGTTGCCGAACTTGGCGACCGCCTCCTTGGCGACCATCTTGTTCGAGTAGTTGACGACATAGGTGAGGAGGGGTCCGAACTGCTCCGATAGTTTCATCTCCACCGTGTACTTGTCGAGCGCCTTGATGGAGATCACTTTCGCGAACAACGAGCCGCGCAGGAACTGCGGCGAGGGCGTTCGGATGCGGTCGAAGCTGTACACGACGTCGTCCGCAGTGAACTCGCGCCCGCTGACCGGAGCAATGTCCTGGAACTTGACTCCCTTGCGCAGATGGAACGTGAACGTCAGGCCATCTTTGCTGACGTCCCAGCTCTCGGCGAGGCCCGGCACGATGTCTCTCGACACTGGATCAACGGTCATCAGTGTGTCATAGCACAGGTCAAGCGCCACGTCGAGCGCGGCGTTGTTGGTGTGCGGATCGGCGTCGGGAGAGCGCGTGTAGCTGGCGTGCGTGAACATGCCGCCGCGCTTGGGGGAACCCGCCGAGGAAGCTGGAACCGCAGGTGTCTCTCGCACAACGGGTGCGGGCGTCGGAAGGGTCGCAGTCGCGGCGAGCGCGGGCGCTCTGGGCGCGGCAGTCGGCGCGGCGGCCGGAGGATTGGATGCGGATTGCGGCTGTGCCGGGGCGGGCGCGGCGGCGGGCGCCTGCGCCGGTGCACAACTCGCCAGGATGACGGACACAACGGCTATGAGAGTCACGTGCACTGCAAGCCGGTTTCGGTGGTGCATGGCCTTTTCCCCCCTTTTGGGTTTTTTGCTAAGGGCCTCTTCCAAAGCAATCATCCAAGAAGCCGGATGCGTGGTTTTCCGCGGATGGCGCATTATGGCGCATTATGGTACTCCTTTGCGGCCCTTGTCAACTGAGTATGTAAATCATTGGTCACCATTGTCAGTCTTGTCACATAATGCAATCGGTCGAGTCAATTATTGCGGAGGCTCTGCGCCCGACAAATGTGCAGGTGAGTTGACCAGGGATGCCCAAGCGCATTAAGATGTGCTCGCTGAATTTACGCCAGTTTTTGGGCACTGCTGGCACCGTACTGATCTGCAGGGCGAGTATGTTCCGTTCATTGGCTTCGGACGGCCGCGGTGGTCTCCGACGCGGAGACAAAGCCGTTCCCGCGCAGGAGCAGAGATCCAGCCCCGGGGCATATTGACATCCCGATAGGAGCATAGGCATGGGCATGGTATTGGAAGGCATCAAGGTCATTGACATGTCTCAGTACTTCGCCGGGCCGGGCACGGCCATGTACCTGGCGGACCTGGGCGCTGATGTCATCAAGGTGGAGCCCCTCGCGGGCGACTCCTGCCGGACGCTGCACACGACCCCGCGTCTCGGCCCGCTGAGCAAACCGTTCCTGGTACTGAACCGCAACAAGCGGAGCATCGCGCTGGACCTCCGCAAGCCGAAAGCCCGAGAGGTAGTCTACCGCCTTCTGGACAAAGCGGACGTCTTCATCCACAACTTCGTCGTCGGCGACGACGTGAAGTTCGACATGGACTATCCCACGCTCTCGAAGCGGAATCCGCGACTGGTGTACGCCCACATTACCGCCTACGGCACCATCGGCCCGTACGCCAAGATGCCCGGCTATGACATCGCAATCCAGGCGCGCATGGGCATCACGGGCGCGCGCCGCATGCCCGACGGCACGCCCGTCAGTTCCCCGGTGCTGGTCGCCGACATGTCCGCCCCCATGCTGCTCTCCTTCGGCATCACGGCCGCGCTGCTCGACCGCCACCGCACCGGCAAGGGTCGCCTCGTCGAGACGTCGCTGCTCGACCTGATTGTGGCAATGCAGGGCTACACGCTCGTCAAGGTGGAAGGCGACGACCCGACGCTGCCCGGCTCGCAGTCCAACGTCCAGTACAGCCCCTATCGCTGCGCCGACGACAAGTGGCTCGTCGTCGCTTTCATCACCGATCAGAAGTGGACACAGCTCTGCGAGGTGATGGACCTGGCGCACCTGGCCACCGACCCGGCGTACGACAACTACATGAAGCGATTGGCCGCCAGCGCAGAGATCGGCGCAGTGCTCCAAGAGATCTTCGCCACGAAGTCGCGGGATGAGTGGATCAAGCTGCTGGAGGCGGCGGAGGTTCCCTGCTGTCCCGTGAACGACCGCGAGGACGTCTTCGACGACCCCCAGGTGCGCGCCACCGAGGCCATCATCTCCTACGACCACCCCATAGCAGGTCGAGTCTGGTTCATGAACACTCCCCTGCAGATATCCGGCCAGGAGCGGCGCGTCCGCCTTCCCGCGCCGCTCGTCGGCGAGCATACCGACGCCATTCTGAAGGAGACGGGCTACGCGGCGACCGAGATTGCGGCGCTGCACAAAGAAAAAGTCATCGCATAACAAGGCCTGAGGGAAGAAGCTATGGCAGAGACGCCGACGCAGTGGAAGGTTGTACCGGACTTTCCGACCAAGGAGGTCCTGTACGAGAAGCGGCGCTATGAGAACGGGAGCGTGGCGCGCATCACGTTCAACCGCCCGGAGCGCTTGAACGCGGTGACGCGCACCGGCATGGAGGAGGTCTGTGCCGCCTTGTACGACTGCAGCACCGACGAGGACGTCGGCGTGGTCGTGCTCACCGGTTCCGGCGAGAAGGCCTTCTGCGCGGGTGGCGATGTGGAATGGGAAGCCGCGGGCGGCCTCAAAAAGCACCTCAGCGCGCCCGCCAGCATCAACGGCGCGCTGCTCGACTGCTCGAAGCCAAGCATCGCGGCGGTGAAGGGCTATGCCATCGGCGCGGGCAACCACTGGGCATACTACTGCGACCTGACTGTCGCGGCGGACAACGCGGTCTTCGGCCAGAACGGGCCGCGCATCGGGTCGCCCGCCGACGGCCTCCTGTCGTCATACCTGACCCGCGTCGTCGGGGCCAAGAAGGCCAAGGAGATATGGTTCCTTTGCCACCAGTACACGGCGCAGGAGGCGCTGGCGATGGGCCTGGTGAACAAGGTCGTGCCCGTCGCGCAGCTTGACGCGGAGGTCGAGAAGTGGTGCCTTGAAATCCTTGACATGAGCCCCAGCATCCTCAAGATGCTCAAGGCCAGCTTCAGCCACGACATTGAGTACATGCGCGGGACGCAGGGACGGTTCCAGCGGCTGATCGCTCCCCAGTGGTTCGAGAGCGAGGAGATCAAAGAGGCCCAGAAGTCATGGTTCGAGAAGCGCAAGCCGCGTTTCGGCCAGTTCCGTCAGCGGCGACAAAGCTAAGGCGGGAGTGAGGAAAGCCATGGACATCCTTTTCGTCTGCAAGAGCGCCTCCGGCAGCTCGGTCCTCACCGCCCTGGTGCTGGCGGCCCAGGCGCGGGACGACGGCAAGAACGTGGGCGTGCTGTTCACCGAAGCCGCCCTGGCCGCGGTCTGCGGGCGCGGCTTCGATTGGCCCCCGCTTCTGCGGGGACGGCAGGAGCAGATGACTATCGCGCGCAACGCCAAAGAGGCCGCGATTCCCGTCGTGAGCGCACTCGACGGACGCCAGACGGACATCATGGCGCTTGTCCGCGCCACGGGCGCCAGGGGCGTGCGCCTGCTGGCGTGTCCCCTCTGGTCAAAGCTCCTCGCCCCGCTGGAGATTCCGCCGGAGCTTGGCCCCCTGTCCCAGGACGCGCTGCAGAAGCTCATTGGACAGGGGAAAGTGGTGTCAGCGTTCTAAGCAGTCAGGCCGGAAGAGGCCGCGCCGCACACGCGCCGACCTCCGTGGAGCGCTCGTGAGCCAGGCGCGTTTCAGCTTCCGAGGAGATCAAAGAGGGCGTCTCGATAAGCGCGGCGCTTCTCCTCCGAGATGAAATAGCCGGGTTCGCTCACCATCACGTGGTCCGCCATGTCGTCGTAGCGCCGTATCTGCTGCCGCACGTCGTCCGGGGTGCCCGCCGCCGTGAAAACGTCCACCATCTCCTCGGTCACGCAATCGGTCACCGAGGAGCCGAAGCCGCCGTTCTTGCGAAACGCATCCTGCACCCGCCGCGCTTCTTCCTGAAAACCGTGATAGGCCATGTACGGCTCGTAGGTGCGCACCGAGGCGTAGAACGCAACCACCCCCGCGGCGTCGCGGCGGGCCTCTTGTCTGTCGCGGGAGATGGCGACGGTCAGGGACGGGAGAACGTGAAAACGCGACGGGTCCCGCCCCGACCGCGCCAGACCGATGCGCACGTTGGGCTGGATGACCTCTCGACACCATTTGGGGGTGAGCAGGGCATGGCCGATAAGGCCGTCACCCACCTCTCCCGCGGCTCGGCACATGCCCTCTCCGACGGCCGCCACGTAGATGGGAATCGTGGGGCGCACGGGCTTCACGGGCCTCTGGTAGCCCACTATATCAATGTCGTAGTATTGGCCCTTGAAGCGCATGGGTTGACCGGCGTGAGCCTTCTCGATGATCATGCGCACCACTTGCACGCATTCCTTGAGATGCGGCGCGGGTCGTCCGTAGTTTTGGACACCATGCCATCGCTCATTCAATCGCTGGACTCCTGTCCCCAGTCCCAGCACGAAACGCCCGTCAGTGACTGCGTCCATGTCCAGGGCGCTCAAAGCGGTCTCCAGCGGACTGCGCACAAATGCCAGGGCTATGCCAGCCCCTAAGCGGACGCGGCGCACATGGGTGGCCACCGCCGCCAGCGGGATAAACGGCGTCGAATGGAGCTCCTGCGACCAGAGCGTGTCAAGTCCCAAAGACTCGGCGCGCTTTGCCACGGGCAGCAAATCCGGCCCCGCGCCTTCATGAAGGTGGTAGGAGAATTTCCCGTGTTTCATCCTGTGCCTCCTAAAAATAACGGAGCCGCCGTTTCCATTGCTCTGGCTCGTCTCGTGACGTCATATGATACAACGTCGCCAATCATGACCCATCCACGCATGAAGGAACTCGGCAATGGCGGCCACAACGTGCGAAGGAAGGGATCTCGAACCTTCCGGCTACAAGGGCGAGTTCAGCGAAGCGCACAGGTTCTTCCACCCGCGACATGACTGCCTGGCCTGCGCGGCTGGACTTTGGCCCGCCGCGCGACTCTGCTCGATGGCAAGTGCGGGTGACACCCGCAGCGAAACGAACGTCGGCCCAGGCGTGCGCAGGAGGTCGTTCATCGCCAGGGCCAACGACAAGCTGGCCGCTTGCCTGGCGCGCAAGTTTTCTGTAGTATACTTGCGCATTACATCCTGCCAAGCAACGCGAGAGACGAATGAGCAACACTTCGACGGCCATCGCAACCCAGGTACTGGACCCCGGCCCCGCCGAGTCAAAGCAGGCAGACCAGCGCCCCGCGCCGCGCGTGGCCTCCCTGTCTGGCAAGCGCATTGCCTGGGTGGGCAACCATAAGCAGAATGCGGATGTGGTGCTGGGCACGCTCGCGCGGGGCGTGCAGGATGCAACTCACGCCCTTGAGGTTGTCGCGCACGAGAAACGCGGCCCGAACGTGCCCACCGATCCCGCTGTGCTCGACCGCCTGGCGCGCGAGTGCGACGCCGTGATCATCGGGCTTGCGGACTGAGGCTCGTGCACGGCGTGGAGTGTCCACGACAGCGTTGAGTTTGAGCGACGTGGCGTGCCTACCGTGGTCGTAACGTCCACCGCGTTCTCCAGCGCGGCCCGCGGCGTGGCGAGCTCGCTGAGGATGCCCGACATCTCGTTCATCGTCCTGCCTCACCCCATCGGCGGCCTCACGCGCGAGGCGGCTCACGCCCTGGCCGAGAAGGCGTCCGGCGAGGCCCTCAGGGCGCTGACTCTCGCGCCACAGACATGCCCATGACCGTCGGTAAGCCGGTACTGACCTCTCGCCGTCACGCCGCCAGCGCCGACTCCGAAGAGGTGCAGGCGCTGTTCGAGCGCATGGGCTACAACGACGGCCTGCCCATCGTGTCGCCCACGGAGGAGCGCGTGCTGCGGATGCTGGGCGGCGCCGATTGGGACCCCGCGCGGGAGATCGGCAGCATTGCGCCGCGTCAGGGCCTGGCGACTGTCGAGAAGGTGGCGGTGAACGCCGTCATGGCGGGCTGCTTACCCGAGCAAATGCCCATCCTGCTCGCCGGCGTGCGCGCCATCGCCGAGCCGGGGCTAAACCTCTTCGCGGCGGAGTCCAGCACCGGCCCCTACGCGACGCTGATGGTGGTGAATGGGCCTGTCCGTCACGCCGCGCGCATCAACTGCGGCTCGAACGCCCTGGGGGTAGGCGCGCGGGCGAACGCGGCCATCGGGCGGGCGCTGCGCCTGGTCATCATCAACGTGGGCGGCAGCGTCTCCGGCAAGACGAACATGGGGACCCTGGGACAGTCGGCCATGTTCACCTGCTGCGTCGGCGAAAACGAGGAGGCGAGCCCCTGGGAGCCGCTGCACGTGGAGCGCGGCCACACGCAAGACGTCAGCACCGTGACGTGCATCAACCTGCGCGGCATGTACGACACGTTTTCTTCCAGCCGCGACGCAAGGGAGATCGCGCGGGTGATAGCGGGCGGAATGACGCCGCTGGGCAGCGGGAACGTCTACTACGGCGGCGAGCCGGGCGTGCTCATCTGCCCGGAGCGGGCGAAGACGCTGGCAGCGGGCGGCTACATCAAGCTATCGCTGAAGCAAGAGCTGTTCGAGCGGGCGCGCGTGCCCTTCGGCCTCATACCAAAGCCTGAGCAGGAGCTGTTGCTGGGTCTCCGCGGCGACATGTTCCCCGAATGGAAACCTGACACGATGGTGCCGGTGGCGCGCAGGCCTGAGGACATCTTCCTGGTCGTCACTGGTGGAGTGGGCGCCCACTCCATGCACCTGATGACGCAAGGCGAGTCCAGCAAGTCCCAGACGGTGGTCATTACCCGCGAGGACGGCACACCGCTGCGGATACCCGCCGTCAGCCAGCCTACTCCACCTCCGGCATGACCTTCTCCGCCCATGTGCAGGCGAAGCCGAGGGTGGAGATCATCAGCGGGCTGACCAAGTCGCCGCCGCAACCAGCGAGGCAGGCTGACGCGTGTCCAAAACATTGGCCGAGCGTATCGGCGTTGGTACACTCGGTTTGCATTTAACGTCCCTGTTCTGTCATTCTGAGCAAAGCAACGAATCTACCTTTGTTGCAAGCAAGCCTAGACCCTTCGCTACGCTCAGGGCGACACGATGCTGGACACGCTGGAGCGCATCGCGGCGGCGCTGGGCAGCCTTGAGCCTAGCGCGACATCCAAACGTTGGGCAAGACGTTCGCGTCCACGCCCCTGTCGAACTCGGGCCAGTTCTTCACGTCGTTCCAAGCCATGAGGTACCCGTGGAAGAACCCGAGGTGTATCCCGGGCATGACGTCAATCAGCCGCTGCTCCATTTTGCGCACGAGCTTGCTGCGCTCCGAGGGGTCCGTGAGCCTCCCCTGCTCGTCATAGGCCTTCACGAACTCCGCGTCGTCGAAGTACGAGTAATTCAATCCACTGGTCGGGAGAAACCAAAGCGACGCATTGTCGGCGGGGTCGGGGCGCAAGTTGGTAGTGCCTTGCAGTTGCCCCATCTGAAAATCGCCTCGACCGAACTTCGCGAAGACAGTGGCATCCTCCAAGACGTCAACATTAGCCTGGATGCCTATTTTGTTGAGCTCGTTCGCCATGAACACCGCCTGGTTTTTGAAGTCACTCAGGGGCCGGCTGGTGAGCGTCGCCTTGAACCCGTTGGGATAACCAGCCTCGGCCATCAGGCGTTTGGCTTCAGCCTGGTCCAGTTGCTTCAGGGCGGTATCTTCCCTGAAACCAGGGAGCTTCATAAGCTCGTCAAATGGGATACCGGAGGGCTTACTGTACGTAAACCAGAAGCCAGGCCGACCCGCGCCCTCGAACAACACGGTCCGAGCCTGAGCGCGGTCAGTCGCCAGATGGATGGCACGCCGGACGCGAATATCGCTGAATGGTTGTGTCTTCAGGTTGAAAATCATGTACGGTGAACCCTGGACGATGGTGGGCCAAAGCCGGACGGGCAGCTTGTCCTGCTCGACGGTCGTCTTTTCGGTCGGGGTCAGTTGTGAGAAACGCGTGCTCGCGACACGGACGCGCCCCGTGCGGAGGGCGGCGAAGCGAGTGGCGCGGTCCGCGACGATGTGCCACGTCAATCCGTCGAGATAGGGCTTGCCTTCTTGCCAGTAAGAGGCATTTCGAACAAACTGGAGACTGACACTCGGAGTGTAGGACTGAAGCTTAAAAGGTCCCGTTCCCACGTGCTGGCGCCGTGGATCACCGCCCCCCTCGATCCACTTCTTGGAGTAGATAGGGATGTAAGTAAGCGAGTCGAGGAAGGAGGCACTCGGCTCGTTGAGGACGAGTTGCAAGGTTGTACCGTCGAGGACTTTCGCTTCCTTGATGGGCTTGAGCTGCGCCATCCAGACACTCTTGACTCCCTGGGGCGGACGGGCGTAGCGCTCGAACGTGAACTTGACATCGTCCGCGCTAAATGGCGAGCCGTCTTGCCATTTGATTCCCGACTGGAATTTGAAGGTGATGACCGTTCCATCTTTGCTGACGTCCCAACTGTTCGCCAGGTGACCTTCGATGGGTATGTCCGATTTCCACGCATTGCGGCGGACTATGGACTCAACGGTCGCCCTGCCGGGCTCCCAAACGTTGACTGTGTTTTCCCCGTTGAAGTCGAGAGAGGGAATATCGGCACTCAGAGTCAGGGCCAGCGTGCCGCCATATGCTGGCTTTTCGGGAGCGGGCTGTGTTGGCGGGGGTGTCGGTTCCGCTGGCCTGGCGCTTGCTTGCGTCGGAGGCGTCGGCCTGGGAGCCGCGGATGTCGGAGCCGGAGAAACAGGGGATGCCTGCGCAGCTGGTACAGCAGGCGTACTGGTGGGCCTACTGTTTGAGACGGGTGCGGGACTGCAGGCACCGATGCTTAGAGCTACTACGCTCAGGATGGCGAACACTTTCAAGAGCCAGCGGGTGTTCTTCATGAAGCCTCCTTCTGCACCAGGGCGTCTCGCCGCGAGGTTGTCCGACCGCTCACCTCTGCACGAACTCGTGAACAGACTTCACGGGAACGCCGTCACGACGGGCGATGGGCACGGTCTGAGAGATGCTCATGCCGCCCAATGTCGGGATGTGCGTCGAGTGGTCTCCGGGGCCGCCAGTGACGATGATCAGCACGTGTTGCGGGCTGTCCGCGTAGGGCACCATCGTCTCGGACGTGTGGTTGGGAAACTCCTTTGCACGCCAGCTCATAGAGAACCTCTGCTCTGTCTCCGGACTGCGTCCGAGCTGTACCTTCGAGTTCTCATACATATGGCGCTGCACGTCCGCCTTGGAGAAGCCGGCGTTCGCCAGCATGTTCGCCCATTCCGGGCACAGCAGCAGAATGGGCTCTCCCCCGTAGAAGACGTTCGCGTTTCCCAGGGGCTGTATGCTGCCCGCCAGCACGCTCAGGATACGCCCAATCTTGTTGCTGAAACAGATGATGTCATAGGACCCCCGCGTGCTGACCGCAGTCACCGTGCTGACGTTGCGGTCGAAGCCCCTGTCTACGTGCAACGGCGTCCACGGGTTGCGTTCTTCGTTCTCTCCGATGCAGCACGAGAACTTCGCCGCCTGCCCATGCGTCGACATGCACGTCACGCCGGGGAAGCTCCCGCCGACGTTCATGATGACCAGTCGCAACGCGCGCCCTATTGTCGCGTTCGCCCGGTAGCCGGGACCGAGGAGGCCAGAGCTGCAGTTGATGTCCAGCTCCTTGCGAATAGGCCCGTTGACGATGAACATCTGGCCGTGCGCCCCAGTGCTCGTCTCGGACGAGTAAAGATTGAACGCGGGCGCGGACACGGCGCGCACACCCGCCACGATGACGGGGAAGTACTCGGGCTTGCATCCCGCCATGACGGCGTTAATGGCGACCTTCTCGACCGTCGCCGGACCCCAGCGCGGCGCCACGAGTCCGATAAGCTCTTCAGGCGCCAGGTCCGTGTAGCGAAGCATGGCGAGCACCCGCTCTTCGGTGGGCGGCACAACGGGCAACCCATCAGCAAGCCGATGTTCTACGAAATAGTCCTGAAGGCCGTCCCAGTCTGCTGGAGCGTCCATGCGTCGAGCGGTCAGCGGCATATCTCGTGCTACTCCTTGTCAATTCAATTGATCGCGGAGTGGAACGCTTAGTGAGTTACCCTAAGTCGCACATTTCGCCCTCGCATTTGGCCGGAGGGCTTTTCGTCGCGGAAGACGAGCTTGCAGCGCTCCTCTTGGTCTGAACCGGCTGCGATAGGAGTGGAGCCTGGGCGGCGAGTGAGGCAGCAGCGGCTTGCGCATATCCCTCCGCGACCTTGCGGGCCGCCTCTGGGGTCAGAGCATTGAGCGGGTGGGGTAGCTCAACGATGCGGAGATCAGGCATTCCCAACGTGGCGGCTTCTTCCCTGGCAGGACCCATGAAGACTGAGGAGCAGAGAATTACACCGGCGATGCCTCTCTTTTCGAGCTCAATGCAGTCGTGGATACTCCACGCGGTGCAAGCGCCTCAGTCACCCAGCCCCGTGACGACAGCATCGTATGTCGTTGCGATTTGGTCGAGGATGGGGCCCTCCGCCGGTGTCGCGGGGCCTCGTTTCGCGATGAGGTCCACTCTTGCGGCGCCGTATTGCGCGACAAGTATCTCGCCGACTCTTCCAAGAATCACGTTAGCGTTCGGCTTGATGTTGTCCAATAACGCCACGGCTTTCCCCTTCAGCGACGGTAACCGTGGGGCTACAGGGTGGGCCGCCGGACGCAGTTCAGCTCGGGGGTCCAACACCTCAAGCCTGGTTGCTTGCTTCATTTGCGCATCCCTCCTTCTGTGGGCAAAAAGCCTGTCAGGGCATAAGTTGACCCGCAACATCGACCACGCGTTGGCATTGAACCACTAGTGCGATGCACGCAATACGTCGCCAAAGCTACCGCGATAAGGTATACCACCGCACTAATAAAAAGTCAAGGCCTAAACCGTGCGCAAATAGCAAACAAAACGAATCTTTTAGGTCAATGTCCCTTATAACGCCGCCGACGGGACGCCGCGGCGGGTACCCGCCGTCAGCCAGCCTACTCCACCTTCGGCATGACCTTCTCCGCCCATGTGCAGACGAAGCCGAGGATGGAGATCATCAGCAGGCTGACCAAGTCGCCGGCCCAGGCGAAGCTCCGGGGTAATGGTTCCTAGGGGCGAGGCCTGGACAGGGGGCCGCGCAAGACGGCCGCTACGCCCCTCCGTGTCGCTTCGGCAACTCTAAAGGTCGCGCGACGGCCAGCCCGCCCATCAGTCCCCAGCCGGGGCACCACGCGCTGAACCAGTGCGCGCGCACGCCGCCCGCCACGGCCAGGAAGATATCGGACGGGTCGGACACGATGGGCACGAGCGTCTCGTCGCTCGTCTGGTCCACCCACTTCGGCCAGCCCGCGTTGCCGCCCTTCGCGGGGTCGAACGTGTAGAACCCGCGCTTCAGGTCGCCCAGGCGGCGGCGCGCCGTGTCGAACAGATACTTCTGGATGTCGCTCTTGCTCCACCCCTCGCCGGTCAACTTCTTCGCCACCGGCGGCGCCATGACCATCATGCCCTGTCCGCCCGTCATGTACTGGATGTTGTTGCCGCTCATCCTGCTGACGCCGTCCGCCCAGATGTTCAGCGTGTGCCGCGCGTCCGGCAGCGCCAGCATGGCCTGCGGGCCGTCCACGCCGATGACAACGACGCCGCTTTCGGAGGCCAGACCGAAGTCCTTATGCAGCGGCGGCCACGGATTTTCGTCCAGGTTCTCCGCGATGCAGAAGCCGTACCGCCCGGGATGGCCCAGCGGCGCCGTCGCGTTCACGCCTGGGTACGAGCCGCCGATGTTCCACAGGATGAGCCTGATGGCGCGGCCTATCGTCGCGTTGGGCCGGCCCGCGCCGAATACGGCGTCGCCCGTGTTGAAACCGAGCGCCTTGACGATGGGGCCGGAGACGACGACCAGAGGCTCGCAGGGGTGCAGCGTGGTCTCCACGCCATACAGATTGAACTTCTCTTCCAGCATCGCGTCGAGCGCCGCGAGGACAATGGGGAAGTATTCCGGCCTGCACCCGCCCATCACGCACTGGATGGCCAGCTTCTCAATGGTCGCCTCGCCGTTCTGCGGCGGCACGACGCCGACGACCTCCTCCGGCTTGCGCCCCACGCAGGCGATCATCGCCTCCACGCGCTCCGGCGTCGGCGGGCAGACGGGCATGCCGTCCGTCCAGTTCTTCTCATAGGCCATCTCGATGAACTCCCAGGGGTCGGAGGCCTCGTATCTGCGGGAGGACAGCGGCATGGGCGGACTCCTTGGCGAGGATGGCCCATTCTAGGTAGCGGCGAAGGCGAGTGTCAAGGAAGACCGTAGAGTTTGACGGAGCGCGTCATTCTTGATACGCTCCGCCTGAGTTCAGCATCTGCATCCTGTCATTCTGAACGAAGTGAAGAATCTACATCTGTTGCTGACAGACCTAAACCCTTCGCTGCGCTCAGGGTGACATGACGCCAATGGGCTGGAGCGCGGCGCGGGGGACGACGGTGGCGGAGATTGCAATGGCTTCAATTAGCACTAGAAAAGGAGTTGGCACATGAACAAAAACTTTGTCAAGTATATTATTGCGAACAACAGGCTTCCCTATGAGTGAGCAGTTATTTGCCAATAAGCCAGTTATACCTCGGTGCGGGTGTGGTTCGACAGCCATCATCGGCTCGGACCTACCCGATTTCGCCCTTGTTCGCCTGAATGAAAAGGAGCAGGTCATCTCTGGGATGCTGCCGATCAAAGTCGGAATGTGCCAAGACTGCGGGGCAATCACGCTATTCGCTTCCTGGGTGGTTCTGTCCCACCCATGAACCTGCTGAACCATCGCCAGCGGTCTTGAAACTCGGTGATGGCGGTTGGCACCCCGTCATGGCTTTGAATACGGAGCGGCGGGGGCAACTCGACCACTCTCTGTTCGCCGCTAAAGTTGCGGGCAACTAGCCTGAGCATGTTGGAATCCAAGTAAGTCCACGTTCTAGGCGGGATTGCCAATTTTTCAGTCGTGAAGTCGCGCGGATATGGGTCAATGCCCCATTGAAAAGCGGTTCATCGACGCACTTCATAGGCCAGTACATCAGCAGCCTGGAGAGGCACGTAGTGTGCTTTTAGCCCGAAACTGAGAGATTCTACTCGCAAGGCCTTTAGAAGTCCCGGATTCACCTTGACTCGGTCATAAGCCTTTTGAACGGCGGCCTTGCGACGGGGCGCATCTTCAAACACATACTTGATGGCTCCCTGCATTTGGGTGAAACCCATTATTCTGGCAAGTTGAAGCAAGACCCAAGTAGCGCCCAAGCCGTATGGCCCGCCAGACCTAACAGCAGCCTTAGAGTCGAACGCGGCATCGTAATCCGTCCGAAGCATGCTGACACCAACGCTTCCAATCACATGCTTGTTGATAGTAGAGAGCAGAGGACCAAGTAGAGCACGTCTTTTTGCTTCATCCTCCCAACCCTCACGGAAGTCATCTTTCTTGGCTACGAAGTCTGTCATGTGAAACTTCGTTAAGCCAAAGCAGGAAAGAATCCTTCTCCACTCAGGGTCAAAGGCCGACCATAAGGATTGTGTGGAGAGGTAACCCGCGACGGTTACGGTTTTGGAATCGTTATGAGTCCCGCTCTCGTCAAAATATGCGCTCAACACCATGACAAACCTCTGCCCAGGCAGAACGGATAAAGGGAACGCCAGCCACACCGACTCCCGAACGTAGCTATTGTGTTCCGGCGCATCTTCTGAGTCAAGTATATTATTGCCAATCGTCTCAGCTACCCCCCATCCGCCTCCCATGGAACAGGTACTGTTGCGCGTAGCCCGCGTACCCGCCGAAGTACTCCCGCGCCCACGCGCCCATCGCGTCGTACGGCACGCTCGCGCGGCCCGCGTACGCCGTGAAGTGCCCGCCGTAGTACTGCATCGTCTCGCGGTAGATGTGCAGGTCCACCGGGTACGCCTCCATCTTGCCCGCCGAGAACGCCAGCACGCAGTCCGCCACCTTCGGCCCGACGCCCGGCAGCGCCTCCAGCGCCTTCCGCGCCTCCGCGTACGGCGCCTCCCGCAGCAACGCCAGGTCCAGCTCGTCCGCGTTGGCTATCTCGACAATCCGCGCCAAGTAGCGCGAGCGAAACCCGCCGCCCAGGTCGCGGAAGTCCTGCTCCGTCGCGCGCTCCATCCGCTCCGGCGTGGGAAACGCCGGTCGCGACTCGTCGCCAAGTCGCGCCGCCCCGCCGAACCGCGCGGCGATACGCTCCACGGTGAGCCGGATGCGCGGGATGTTGGACGCGGGCGAGCACACGAACGTCAGCAGGCACTCCCACGGGTCCTGGTCAACGAGGCGCATACCCCGGAACCGTGCGATGGCGCGGCGCATGTGGTCGTCCACGGCGATGCGCTCGTAGATGGCCTCCAGGTCGTCGTCCAGGCGCAGATAGGAGCGTACGGCCTGCGCCGCGCCCTCCTCGTCGCCGCGGACGCACCGGACGCGCAGCACTCCCCGCGCCTGACGCACATGCAACAGCCGCTCCCCGACAAGCCCGCACCACCACCCATCGTCCTCGCGTCGCCAGCGGAACGCCTGCCCTGACTCAAGGGTGTGCTCCAGGGACAGCGGGCCATCCGCGCGCAGGTCGAAGGTCGCCACGCGCCGCTCGCCCCGTCCTTCCGCGGAAGGACGCCCCGCGGCCCGACGAGTCGCGGCGGTCAACCCTTGCCGCCCTCAAGCCAGCTTGTAGCCGCGTCCGGAACGTCGCGCAGAGGGCCGGTCCTGACCGTGCAGGGCGGCAGCGACTGGAGGAAGGCGGCGCCGTAGCCGCGCCTCACACGCGCGTCCAACACCACGGCCACGCCCCTGTCCGTGCGCTTGCGGATGAGCCGACCAAAGCCCTGCTTGAACCGCAGGATGGCCTGGGGCACGGCGTACTCGCTAAACGGGTCGTCGAAGAGTTGGGAGCGCGCCGCGAAGACCGGGTCCGTGGGCACGGCGAAGGGCAGGCGCGTGATGACCAGCACCTTCAGCGTCTCGCCGCCGATGTCCACGCCCTCCCAGAAGCTCGCCGTACCCAGGAGCACCATGCGCGGGTTGGCCTTGAAGGCGGCCAGCAGGTGCTTCGGGGA